>CAZADJ010000223.1:0-4253 GCA_964483845.1 uncultured Actinomycetota bacterium
GGGCGCACGCTCGAGGGTACGGCGCACACGGTGACGGGTCCCGTGCCACATGCGGCACCAGGACCGTCTCCGTGGCCCCCGGCCGCGGCGACGTTCAGCCGGTGGCGAGCGCCTCGAGCTCCTCGAGCCCGCCCCGGTAGCGGCGTCTGACCTCCTCGCGGAGCGGGCGCAGCTCGGCCGCCTCCAGCTCGGGATCGCCCGCGACCAGATCACGGGCCGCGTCCCGCGTCAGGTCCACCACCGCCTTGTCGCGGATCAGCCGCGCCAGCTTCAGGTCCGGCAGCCCGGACTGGCGCACCCCGAACAGCTGGCCCTCCCCCCGGATCTCCAGGTCGGTCTCCGCCAGCTCGAAGCCGTCCGTGCTCGACGCGACCGCCTCGAGGCGCGTCTCGGCCTCCTCGGTCAGCTCGTCCACCGACCAGCCGGCGAACAGCACACAGAAGCTCCGCGCCGTGCCACGTCCGACACGCCCCCGGAGCTGGTGCAGCTGCGAGATCCCGAAGCGCTCGGCGTCCTCCACCACCATCACGGTCGCCGTCGGCACGTCCACGCCCACCTCGATGACGGTGGTCGTGACGAGCACGTCCACCTCCCCGCGCCGGAACGCGGCCATCGCCGCCTCCTTCTCGTCGCCACGGAGCTGACCGTGAACCAGCCCGACGCGCAGGTCGGGGAACACCTCGTCGCGGAGACGCGCGTACTCGGCCTCGGCGGCGCGTGCCGCCACCTCCTCGGACTCGGAGACCAGGGGACAGACCACGTACGTCTGGAGGCCGTCGGCTGCCTGCGTGCGCACGAACTCGTACAGCCGGTCACGCCGGGCCGCCTCCGACGGGGTGATGAGCTGCGTCGTGATCTCCTGACGACCAGGCGGGAGCTCGTCCAGGGTGGTGATGTCCAGGTCACCGAACAGGGTGAGCGCGAGCGACCGCGGGATCGGGGTCGCGGTCATCACCAGCACGTCCGGGTCCCCGGCCGCGGCGAGCAGATCGGGCGCCTCGCGCGACTTGTCCTTCAGCTTCACGCGCTGGTGGACGCCGAAGCGGTGCTGCTCGTCCACGACGACCACCCCCAGATCCCGGAAGCGGACGCCCTCCTCGAGCAGTGCGTGGGTCCCGACCACGAGGTCCACGTCTCCGGCGAGGAGCTCACCGAGGATGCGCCGCTTGCTCGACGCCGGCACCCCCGAGGTGAGCAGCTCGACGCGGACCCCGTCCAGCACGTTGACGCCGAGGGGCGCGAGCTGCTCGGTGAGCGTCCGCAGGTGCTGCTCCGCGAGCACCTCCGTCGGCGCCATCAACGCCGCCTGGCGGCCGTGGTCGACCGCACAGAGCATCGCCCACGTCGCCACGAGCGTCTTGCCGCTGCCGACGTCGCCCTGGAGGAGCCGGTGCATCGGGCGCTCCGCCGACAGGTCCACGGCGATCTCCTCGAAGGCGCGCTCCTGGGCGCCGGTCGGCGCGAACGGGAGCTCCTCGAGGAACCGCGCGGCGCGACCCGCGTCGACCGGCGTGTTGTCGACGCCGACCGCCTCCGCCTCGAGACGGACGCGGCGCCACTGGAGCCCGACCTGGAGCGTGAAGAGCTCGTCGAACACGAGGCGCCGCCGCGCCCGGTCGGCGGCGGAGCGGTCCTCCGGCGCGTGGATCGCCCGCACCGCGTCGTCACGCCCGATGAGATCGTGCCGGCCGCGGATGCCCGCCGGGAGGAACTCCTCGAACGGCGGCAGGGCGTCCAGCGCCGCTTCGATCCACTGCGCGAGACGCCAGGACGGCAGCTTGTCCGTCGCGGCGTACACGGGGACGAGCCGTTGGTGGCCGTCCCCCAGTGCGTCTGGGTGGCCGAGCTCGCTGATCCCCGGCTGCGTGACCTGGAGCTTGCCGTAGCGGCGCTCGAGGGTCCCGCTGAACGCCGCGACGGTCCCCACCGGGTGCTTGCGCGCCCGCCACCGCTGGTTGAAGAAGGTCACCACGAACGTCCCGGTGCCCTCGCGGTCACGGACGGTCGCCTCGCTGATGTCGAGGCGCCGTTTCGACCCGCGGCGCTGCGGTCGACGGTGATCCCAGTCGGTGATCGTGCCCACGAGCGTCACCGGCTCGTCGACCTGCGCCAGCGCCAGGGGCAGCACCTCGCCGAGATCGTCGTAGCGCCGCGGGTAGTGCTCGACGAGGTCCCGGACGGTCTCGACGTCGAGATCGGCTGCGAGCCGACGCGCGTAGCGGTCACCGATCCCCTGGACGCGGTCGACCGGGTCGTCGAGGTCCAACGCGGCAGCCACGGGCCTACTCGACACCGAGGTGGAAGCGGGCGGGGCGGTGGCGGCCGTCGATCACCTCGAGGTCCACATCGGGGGCGAGCTCCTCGAGAGCCGCCACGGCACGCTCACGCTCGTCGTCGCCGACGTCCGCGCCGACGATGAGGCTGACCACCTCCGCGTCGGTGACGCCACACGCGCGAGCGAGCGCGGTGAGCGCCTCCACCGGGTCGCGGTCGCAGGCGATCACCTCACCGTCACGCAGCGCGAGGTGGTCCCCCGCCGCGATCGACCCGAACGGGGTCCGCGCGTCGCGGACGGCGGCCACGACCTCCCCCGAGGCACCGGCGGCCGCGGCCTCCTCCATCCCGCCGAGGACGACCGCGGCCTCGCCGTCGGCGTCCCAGACCGCGAGGGCGGCGAGCACTCGTGGTGGACTGACCGCGGACTCGACCACGAGGATCTCCCGCCCTCCCTCGGCGCGGGACACCTCCGCCGCCTGCCGTGCCGTCGGGACGATGTTCGGGTGGCCCGGCAGGACCGCGACCGCCCCGCCGCCGCTCCGACCGATCCCGTTGAGGAGCGTCGCGACCGACGGCAGGTCGCCGGCGGCACCGTCCACCGCGGCCGCACCCTGTGCCTCCACCAGTTCGCGGAGCCCGTCGCCCGCGACGACCGCGACGCACCCGATCTCCCCGTCGCCGACACCATCGGCGGACGCCGGCCCACCGGTGGTGCTGCGCGCGGTGGATCCGCCCCCCGCGTCCGGGCCGCCCGGCCCCTCCTCGGCGTCGTCGGCGACCTGGTCCGCGAACGAGGTGACCTGGATCCGGGACGGGGTCCCGAACGTGAGCCCCTCCTCGATCGCGGCACCGATCTCGTTCGTGTGGACGTGCACGTTCAGCAGGTCGTCCATGCCCGACACCACGACCGAGTCGCCGATGCGCTCGAGCCGCTCGCGCAGCTCGGTCGCGACGCCGTCCGGGGCACGCAGCAGGTACTGGACCTCGAAGCGGAACTCCAACGACCCGACCTCCCGCGACACCACGGGCGCGTCCCGCTCGACGATCGGCGGCGGACGGTCAGCGGACGCGGACGGCTCGCCGCGGACCAGCCGGTCGAGCACCTCACAGAGCACCTCGAACCCGCGGGCACCGGCATCCACGACCCCGGCCTCGCGGAGGACGTCGAGCTGCTCGGGGGTCCGGGCCACCGCCACCGACACCGCTTCGACGACCCCGGCGACCGCCGTGCGCAGGTCGTCGCCGGCGCGCACCGCCCGCCCCGCCCGATCGGCCGCCACCCGCACGGCGGTGAGCATCGTGCCCTCGACCGGGTCCGCCACCGCCTCGTACGCGTACGCACGGGCCCGGTCCAGCCAGTCGGCGAGGCCCCCGGTGTCCAGCCGACCGCGGTCGCGCACCGTCTCGACGAGCGCGCGGACCACCTGCGACAGGATCACACCGGAGTTGCCCCGCGCCGCCATGACGGTCCCCCGGGCGAGGGTCTCGGCGTCGGCGAGCGGATCGGTCACCACGTCGTCATCGGATCCCCGGGGATCCCGCCCATCGGGCCGCTCGGCGCCGTCGAGGGCGGTACGCACGGTGAGGAGGAGGTTCGTCCCGGTGTCCCCGTCAGGCACCGGGAACACGTTCAGCGCGTCGATCTCGTCGCGGTGGCGCGCGAAGGCGTCGTGGACCCGTTCGAGGAACGCCCGGACCTCACCGGCGCCGAGCGCCGCGCTCTCCGCAGACACGTCCGCTGGGGCCTCCCTCGATGCGTCCGGGACGCCGCGCATCGTACCCTGGGACGGTCCTGGTCCCGGCGGGGTCGGGGCGCGACGGTGCGTCGGCGGGGACCCTCCGGTAGCCTCGGACGTCGGCTGCGACCGCTGCTCAGCACCGATCAGCAGGACCGGACAGTAGGACCGGACAGCCGCGCGATCAGCAGCACCCACCGACGATCCCGACCATCTCCGACGAGGACGATCATGGCCGCC
>CAZADJ010000224.1:0-4248 GCA_964483845.1 uncultured Actinomycetota bacterium
TGGCTGCGTCCGGGCGCGTGGCTCCTGCTCGAGGTCCACGAGCACCGTGCGGTGGCGGCCGCGGAGCGTGCTCGCGCGCGGCGGTACGACGCCGTGGAGGTGGTGGCCGACCTCGCCGGACGGGACCGGTTCCTCGTCGCGCGCCGACCCGAGCGGGAGGACGGACGGTGAGCCGCGTGGTGGACGCGAGCGGCGACGGTCGCGAGGTGGCCGTGGCGAAGGCGGCAGCGGCGCTGCGTCGCGGTGAGCTCGTGGTGCTGCCCACCGACACCGTCTACGGCGTCGCCGCCGACGCGTTCGCGCCGGCAGCCACCCGTCGCGTCTTCGCGGCGAAGCGGCGCTCCCGCCGCCACCCCCTGCCGGTGCTGCTCCGCAGCCAGAAGCAGGTGCCGGCGCTGGTCCAGCGCGTCCCGGAGGCCGCGGAGCGGCTGATGGCCGCCTACTGGCCGGGCCCGCTGAGCATCGTCGTGGAGACCCAGCCGGGGCTCGTGTGGGACATCGGTGACAACGAGGACACCGTCGCGATCCGCATGCCGCTGGACGCGGTGACGCTGGACGTCATCCGTGAGATCGGACCGCTGGCGGTCACGAGCGCGAACCGCTCGGGTCAACCGCCCGCGACGACCGCGGCCGCCGCCCGTGACCAGCTCGGCGACGAGGTCGAGGTGTACGTCGACGACGGCCCCCGGACGGAGGGGTCGCCATCCACCATCGTGGACCTGACCCGGTCGGAGCCGCTGCTCATCCGTGACGGCGACCTGCCGCCGGACGAGGTGCTCGCCGTCGCCCGGGGGGAGCTCGATCCCCACGCGGCCGCGGCCCCCGACAGCGACGAGGACGGTGACGACGATCCCGAGGAGGGCACGTGAGCGACGACCCCGCGGAGATCCTCGTCGTCTGCATGGGCAACATCTGCCGCAGCCCGTTCGCCGAGGTGCTCCTCCGAGAGGAGGCCGGACGTCGGCTGGGCGGAGACGCTCCGGTCCGCGTGCGCAGCGCCGGGGTCCGGGGCCTGCGTGGGCATCCGGCCACCACCGAGATGCGCGCCGAGGCGGCCGAGCGCGGACTCGACCTGAGCCACCACCGGGGGGCAGGCGTGACCACCGGGATGGTGGCCGACGCCGATCTCGTCCTGACGATGACCGAGGCGCAACGCGACGTGCTCGCACGCATGGCGCCGGCCGCGGCCTCGCGCACCTTCACCCTGAAGGAGTTCGCCCGGCTGGTGGAGCACGTCGACGCTCCCGCCGACGGCGCGCCGCGTGAGCGGGTGCGGATGGTGGCGAGCCGCGCGGATGAGCAGCGGTCGCGGGCCGCCGCGGCCGCTGCGCCCGAGGACGTCGCCGATCCGTACGGCGCCGCCCGGGACGTCTACCGTCGCACCGCCGAGGAGATCATTGAGCTCGTCGACCGTGTGGCGGCCCACCTCTTCGGCCAGCCTCCCGACGACGGCCAGTAGGCTTCGGGGAGGCGCGGACGTGGAGGCGGTCCGCGCGCTGCTCCCACCGCAGAGGTTGATCCCATGACGGCAGACCACACGATCGGACAGCGCCCGCTCGACGAGGTCGACCCCGAGATCGCGCGGTTGATCGCGGCCGAGGCGGAGCGTGAGGCTGGGACGATCCGCCTCATCCCCTCGGAGAACTACGTGTCCCGGGCGGTGCTCGCCGCGACCGGCTCGGTGCTCACCAACAAGTACTCGGAGGGGTACGCGGGGCGCCGGTACTACGAGGGACAGTCGGTGATCGACGAGGTGGAGAGCCTCGCGGTCGAGCGTGCGAAGGGGCTGTTCGGGGTCGACCACGCCAACGTGCAGCCGTACTCGGGCTCACCGGCGAACCTCGCCGTGTACCTGGCGCTCGTCGAGCCGGGTGACACGATCATGGGGATGTCGCTGCCGCACGGTGGGCACCTGACGCACGGCTGGGGTGTGTCGGTCACCGGGAAGTGGTTCAACAGCGTCAGCTACGGGGTGCGCAAGGAGACCGGGCGCATCGACCTGGACGAGGTGCGCGACATCGCCGAGCGCGAGCGACCGAAGCTCATCTTCTGCGGCGGGACCGCCATCCCCCGAACGATCGACTTCGCCGGGTTCGCGGAGATCGCGGCGGAGGTGGACGCGGTGCTCGTCGCCGACATCGCCCACATCGCCGGCTTGGTTGCCGGCGGGGCCCACCCCTCGCCGGTCGGGCACGCGCCGGTCATCTCAACCACGACGCACAAGACCCTCCGGGGGCCCCGGGGCGCGATGCTGCTGTCCGACGAGGAGCACGCGAAGGCGCTCGACCGCGCGGTCTTCCCCGGCCTCCAGGGCGGTCCCCACAACCACACCACCGCGGCGATCGCGGTCGCGCTCCAGGAGGCCGGTGAGCCGGCGTTCGGCGACTACGCCCGGGCCGTCGTGGACAACGCGGCGACGCTCGCCGAGGCGCTGGCCGAGCGTGGCTTCGATCTCGTCTCCGGCGGGACCGACAACCACCTGATCCTGGCGGACCTGACCAGCAAGGGCATCGGCGGCAAGCCGGCGGCCCAGGCGCTGGACCGGGCCGGGATCGTCGCGAACTACAACACGGTCCCGTTCGACCCCCGCAAGCCCTTCGATCCCTCCGGCATCCGACTCGGTACCCCCGCGGTGACCAGCCGCGGGATGGGCGCCGACGAGATGCGCGCCATCGCCGCGTGGATCGACCGCGGGGTCGAGGCGGCGAAGGCCGAGGACGAGGAGGGTCTGCGCGAGATCGCCGGTGAGGTCGCCGAGCTCGTCGCGGGCTTCCCCGCCCCCGGTATCGGGAGGTAGCCCACGACGTGGACGGGTTCATCGCGGTCGCGCTCGTCGCCGGGGTGACGACCGCGGCGGTGACCCCCTACGTCCGGCGGCTCGCCTGGCGGATCGGTGCGGTCGACGTCCCCGGGATGCGCAAGGTCCACACCCGACCGACCCCCTCGCTGGGGGGCCTCGGGATGCTCGCGGGCGTCATCGTCGCGCTCTTCACCGCCGGGCTCCTCGCCGGCTTCGGCCACGAGAACTTCACCGCGCTCTACCGGACCAGCTCCGAACCACTCGGCCTGCTGATCGCGGCCGTCCTCATCGCGGGGGTCGGGGTGGTGGACGACACCCGCGGCCTGTCGCCGCCGGCGAAGCTCGCCGGGCAGACACTCGCGGCGCTCGTCGTGGTCCTGGCCGGCGTCCAGCTCGTGCACGCCTGGATCCCGGGACTCGGGGTGATCTCGCTGTCGCCGGACCTCGGGGTGCCGATCACGGTCCTGCTGATCGTCGCGATGATCAACGCCGTGAACCTCATCGACGGGCTCGACGGCCTCGCGGCCGGCGTCGTCGGGATCGCCGCCACGGCGTTCTTCGCCTTCGCGTGGGGGACGCACGGCCTGACCGACGCGATACCCAACTCCGCCACCCTCGTCGCCGCGGCGCTCGTCGGGGTGAGCCTCGGCTTCCTGATCCACAACTTCCACCCTGCCTCGATCTTCATGGGGGACACCGGGGCGATGATGCTCGGGCTCCTCCTCGCAGCGGCGGGCGTGGCGCACGTCGGCCGCACCACCGACCCCGCGCACCTCGACTTCTTCGGCGTCTTCCCGCTGGTGATGCCGATGCTGGTGCTGGCCGTGGCGTTCTTCGACGCGGCCTTCGCGGTGGTCCGACGGCTCCGGCGGGGCAAGCCGGTCGCGGCCGCCGATCACGACCACCTCCACCACCGGCTCGTTCGGCGTGGTGTGGGCCACCGGCGGGCCGTGCTCGTGCTGTACCACTGGTCGATCGTGGTCGCCTTCGGGGCGGTCGGCCTCGCCTTCTTCCCACCGATGACGGTGCTGATGGTGGTCGCCGCGCTCACGGTGGTCGGTGTCGTCGCGACCGTGGCCGCGCTCCGTTCCGGCGGCGGCCGGGGTGGTGGCGACGGCGCCGATCCTCCCTCGCGCGCTCGACGCGCACCACGGAGCCGGTCGCTTTGACGGAGCTTCGCGGCGCTTGGTACCGTCCGCCGCGGCCATGGCCCAACCCGACCCGCACGCTCACCCCGACACCGGTGGTCCCGCGCTCGCTCGTCACGAGAGCCTCGTGGCCGATCTGCCGAGCGGAGTGATCGTCTGGGGAGGGATAGGCTGGGCGCTGGACACCTGGGTGCTCCACACCTGGCCGTGGGGGATGGTGACGGGGGTCATCCTCGGCTTCGCTGCCGGGACGTACCTGCTCTACCTGCGCACGGAGGAGATGGGGCGCGCTGAGGACGA
>CAZADJ010000225.1:0-4217 GCA_964483845.1 uncultured Actinomycetota bacterium
GTAGTCGGCGTGCTCCGTCGTCGTGGACGCCGGCCAGCCGGTCGGCCGAGGAGGTGAGCGGTGCGGTCGCCGACCACCCGGACCGGTGCCGACGCGGGCCCCGACATCGGGCGCGCGAGCCGCGAGCTGGCCGCCCTCGTCGGCAACGTCGAGCGCGTCATCACCGGCAAACGTGAGGTCGTCGAGCTCGCGGTGGTCGCCTTCGCCTGCGGCGGGCACCTCCTCGTCGAGGACGTCCCCGGCGTCGGCAAGACCGTCCTCGCCCGGGCGCTGGCCCGCTCGATCGACGCGACCTTCGCCCGTGTCCAGGGCGCTCCGGACCTGCTGCCGAGCGACGTCACCGGCACCACCGTCTACGACCAGTCACGCCACGAGTTCCGCTTCGTGCCGGGCCCGCTGTTCGCCCACGTGGTGCTCGTCGACGAGCTGAACCGCACCACCCCCCGCACCCAGGCGGCGCTGCTCGAGGCGATGGAGGAGCACCAGGTCACCGTCGACGGCTCGACCCATCCGCTGCCCGAGCCGCACCTCGTCGTCGCGACGCAGAACCCGATCGAGCACCACGGCACCTTCCCGCTGCCGGAGAGCCAGCTCGACCGCTTCGCGATCGCGACCGCGGTCGGCTACCCGACCCCGTCCGACGAGGCGCAGGTGGTGCGCGCCCAGGTGCGCCGCCACCCGCTCGAGTCGCTCGGATCCGTGCTGGACCTGGACGAGGTCGCGCGGCTGCGCAGCGACGTGCGCGAGGTCACCGTGACCGACGACCTGATCGCCTACACGGTGCGACTGGTGACCGCGACCCGCGAGCACGACGACGTCGCCGTCGGGGCCAGCCCCCGCGCCTCCGTCCAACTGGTGCACGCCGCGCAGGCGCTGGCGGCGCTGCGCGGCCGCGGTCACGTCCTGCCCGACGACGTGAAGGCGCTCGCGGTCCCCGTCCTCGCCCACCGGTTGGTCGTACGCACCGGCGACGACCGGCGCAGGGGGCTCGTCGAGGAGCTGCTCGAGCGGGTCCCCGTCGACCCGTGACGTCGCGCGCGTCGGCCCTGCCGTGACCCGGCTCGAACGCCGCCGGCCGCGACCGACCCGCCGGGCCGCGATCCACGCGGTCCTCGGGCTGGCGCTGTACGGGGCGGGTGCGAACGTCGCCGCCGGCTGGGTGCTGGTCGTCGCCGGCGTGGTGCTGGCGACGCTGCCGTGGGCGGCGGTGTCGGTGTGGCGCGCCGCCGGATCGGTCGAGGTGGCCCGCGACCTGCCGTCACACGCGACCGCGGGCCTGCCCGTGCGGGTGGGGCTCCTCGTGCGCGCGTCGAGCCCCGCGTCGATCGTGGTCAGCGATCGGCTCACGGGCGCGAGCGGCGCGACCGGGGATGCGCGCGACGGCGTGGAGCTGGTCGGCACGACGGCGTTGCGCCGCGGGATCGTCGACGGCGGCGACGTCGAAGCGACCGTCACCGACCTCCTCGGCCTGTTCACCGTCCGAGCCACCGGCCACGTCCCCTCACGCTGCGAGGTCGTGCCCGCGGACGACCGGCGGGACGGTGCCGCTGCGGCCGTCGTGGCGGGCGGCCCCGCGGCGGCGTCCGAGCGCGGCGACGGCGTGGAGGTGATCGGCACCCGCGACCACGTCACCGGCGACCCGCTGCGCCACGTCCACTGGCGGTCGGTCGCGCGGCGCGGCCGCCTGGTCGTGCGGGAGATGGCCGGCGGGCAGACCGCCCCGCTGGTGGTCGCGATCGACGGCGGCGTGTGGCGCCGGGACCTGCTCGACGAGGCGACCGCCGTCGCGAGCGGGATCGCCGCGTCGGCCGCGGCCCGGGGCCGCCCGGTCAGCCTCGTCGCCGACGGCGAGGAGACCCCCTGGGGGCCGGCCGCGCGCCGACGGCTGGCGGGCCTGGCCCCGCACGCCGGTGCGCCCGCCCGACCGCTGCGCCGACCGCCCGGCGGGGGCGCGCTCGTGGTCACCGGTGACGGCGACCGCGTGGTCGTGCGCGGCCCCGACGGGGACGACCTCACGGTCGGATCCGTGACGGGTGGGGGGCCCGTCGCCGACGGCGGGACCGACCCGTGAGCCGCGTCCTGGAGTCCGTGCGCCGGGCCAACCGACCCCAGCGGCCGGAGGGGTCGGTCGCGCTGCGTGTCGCCGCGCTGGTCGCGGTGCTGCTGGCGGTCGTCGCCATCGGGACGACCGGGGCCGCGTCCACCTCGGATGTGATCGGGGCGCTGGTCGCGCTCCCGATCGGGGCGTACGTGAGCCACCGGCTGCGGGACTCGACCCGGCTCGGCCTGAAGGCGCTGCTGGCGCTCGCTGCGATCATCGCCCTGTGGCGCTTCTTCGCCCAGCTCGAGGGCGCCGCGACGCTGGAGGACACCCGGCTGCCGCTCGCCGACCTGTTCATCGCCGTCCAGGTGATCCACGGGTTCGACCTGCCCCAGCGCCGCGACCTCGGCTTCAGCCTCGCGGCGTCCCTGGCGCTGGTGGCGCTCGCCGGGGTGGACGCCCGCAGCGCCGCGTTCGCGGTCGTCCTCGTCGGCTACCTCGTCACGGTCGGCGCCGCCTCGGTCCTCATGCAGCGCTCCGCCGCCCGGGAGCACGCCGAGGAGGCGGTCGGGGTGGGTCCGCTCGGCGAGGGCGTGCTCCTCGACGTGTACGACAGCGCCGGGGGGGCCGCGGCCGGCCGATCCCCAGCTACCTCGACGGCCACGCGGGTACGCCGCGCGACCGCGCTCGCCGGGGCGGGCCTGTCCGCGCTCGCGCTCGGCGGCGCCCTGTTCCTGGTCATGCCCCGCGCCGACGGCGTACAGCTCGGCGGCCTCCCGTTCGACGGGTTCGGGAGCGACGAGGTCGGGAGCGGCCGGGTGGTGAACGAGGGGCTCCCCCACGGGGGGACCGAACGCCCGGGCGACGGCGCGGCGTTCAACCCGGATGCGTACTTCGGGTTCGCCGAGCTCGTCGACCTGCGCTCGCGCGGGGAGCTCTCCGAGGACCTCGTCATGCGCGTGCGCACCGACCGTCCCCGGCTGTGGCGCGGGATGGTGTTCGACCGCTACGAGGACTCCACGTGGACACGCACCGCGGAGGAGCCGGAGCCGACCACCGGGATCCCGGCGACGCTGCGCCCACCCGTCCCCGACAGCATCGGCGGACGCGCGGTGGTCCAGACCGTCGAGCTGGAGGCCGCCACACCGAACCTGATCTTCGCCGCCGCCCAGCCGCGCTCCGTCTACCACGCCGCCGGAGCGGTCGCGCACTGGGACGACGGCACCATCACGACCGGCGCCGAGCAGGAGGCGGGCGTCGTGTACTCGGTCGTCTCCCGCGTCCCCGACGTCGACCGCACGTTCCTGCGCGCCCAGCGCGGCGACGTCCCCGACGGCGTGGCCGCGACCTACCTCCAGCTGCCGGATGACCTGCCGGGACGGGTCCGCGCGCTCGCGGCCGAGATCACCGCCGGGGCCGACACCCCGTACGGGAAGGCCGAGGCGGTGGAGGACTGGCTCGGCGCCAACACCGAGTACGCACTCGATCTCACGCCCCAGCCGTCCGGGACCGACGCCGTCGACTGGTTCCTGTTCGAGCAGCGCCGCGGCTGGTGCGAGCCGATCGCGACCTCGATGGTGGTGCTCCTGCGCTCCGAAGGGGTGCCGGCGCGGCTCGCGACCGGGTTCGCCCCCGGGCCGCGCAACCCGATCACCGGCTGGTACGAGGCACGCATGTCGGACGCGCACGCCTGGGTGGAGGTGTTCGTCCCGCGTGTCGGCTGGGTGACGATGGACCCGACCGCCCGGGTGCCGTCCGCGGTCGCGCCCGATGCCAGCAGCCCCCGCATCGCAGCGATCGACCTGGCCCGGTGGCTCGCCGACCGCGAGGTGGGACCGCGGCTGCTCGCCACCGGACGCGCGGCGCTGCCCTGGGTGACGTCGCTGGCGCTGATCGCGGGGCTCGCCGCGCTCCTGCGGACGGCGCGCCGGCGGCGGGCGGCGGCCCCGCTGAGCCCGTTCGAGCGTGCCGAGACGATCCTCGCCAACCAGGGGGTGCCCCGCGAGGAGTGGCAGACGCCACGCGAGTACGTCGCGACCGTGCGCGAGCACCGTCCCGACCTACCGACCGACGCGCTCGAACGCGTCCTGCTCGACGAGGAGGCTCGCCGCTACGCGGGGCGAGGACGGACCGCCCCCGGGCCCGCCGACGGCGATCGCGAGCGGGACGTGGACGA
>CAZADJ010000226.1:0-4170 GCA_964483845.1 uncultured Actinomycetota bacterium
CAGGCCCTCGTCGGTCTCCGGGAACGGGAAGTCCGAGATCACGAACCAGCCGCCCGGCTCGAGCCCCTCGAGGATGTTCTCGGTCACCCGGTCGATGTCGCGGCACTCGTGCATCGAGACGTTGTTCGTCACGAGCGTCGCCGGGGGGTCGATCGTCATCTCCTCCAGCGGGCTCTGCTGCACGTCGACGCGGTCCGCCGCGCCGGCGTCACGGACGCGCTCCTCCGCGAGTTCGAGGGAGTGCGCGTCACCGTCGACGCCGACCACCTCGCACGCCGGGTAGTGCTCTGCCAGGCGCACGAGGCCGACACCCACCCCGCAGGCGGTGTCCACGATGCGGCCACCGTCCTCCAGCCGCTCCGCCAGCCCGGGGACCTGGGACAGTCCGTCAGGGACGAGGCGGGTGTAGAAGGGGGTGCCGGTGCCGGAGACGGCGGCGATCCACTCGGGACTGGTGTCGTCCCACCACAGCCGCTCACCACTCGGCAGGACCCGCTCGAAGCGGTCGAACACCTCGGGCTGTTCGAGCACCTCGAACACCGCACCCACGTAGGCGGGCGACCCGCGGTCGAGCAGCAGCGTCCCCATGTGGGGGGCGAGGCGGTAGCGGTCACCGTCGCGGGTGCACACACCGGCGGCGAGCGCCGATCGGCACCACACGCCGACGTAGAACGGGTCGTGGCCGACGCGATCGGCGAGCTCCTCGGCGGTCAACCCGTCGGGGTGCTCCGCGAGCGTCTCGACGAGGCCGGCGCGCAGCCCCATCGCGATGGTGCGGTGGCCGACGTAGCCGGCCACGTGGCCGAGCAGTCGCGGTGCCTGCTCCTGGATGCTGGGTGTCTGGTCGTCGGTGGTGCCCACGATCGTTCCTCCCGGTCTCGTGCGGTCTCCTGCCGCGTGCCGCCCCCATTGTGGGGGAACCGCGCGCGTGGCTGCCCACAGAGCGCTCGCGGTGACCCACACCCGCGGGGGAGCGCTCGGCTGCGGTCCCGGAGCGGGTGGTGTAATGGTCCCATGGACATCGTCGGCGCGGACCCGATGTGAGGGCCCGGGTCGCCGTGGCCGTCGGCATCGGCCTCGTGCTGGTCGGCGGGCTCGCGCTCGCACAGCTCGTCGGTGGTGCCGGAGGGGTGGTCCCCGGCGACCCGGCCGGCAGCGGGGTGGCGGCGGACCGGACACCGCCGGCACCCACCGAGCGGATCTGGTCCGTGGACGTGGATGTCCACCCGCGGCCGGACTGGCTGCAGGTCGGGGTCGGTGAGGACGTCGCCGTCGTGACGTCCACCGGCGGCCACCACGGCATCGACGCGGAGACCGGGGACCTGCGGTGGCGCATCCCGCTCGAGGTGGCCGAGGTCCCGGCGTTCGTCGGCGGGGGACTGCTCGTCGCGCGGAGCGCCGGCGAGCTGGTCGCGTTCGACCTGGCCGACGGCGAGCGTCGCTGGGCCTGGAGCCGCGAGGGCGTGGAGGACGACGGGACCCTGTACTCGGCCGAGCTCGCCGCGGGGGCCGGGCACGTGTTCATCGCCGACGACGTGCTCGTCGCGGTCGACGCCGCCACGGGTGCCGAGGCGTGGCGGATCGGTCTTCGCGACGAGCTGCAGGGCTCGCTGCTCGGGATCGTCGGGGTGGCGGGCGGGGCGGTGCACCTGCACCTCTCGCGCCCGGCCGGTGCCACGGGGCCGGGGGTGACACGCCACCTGGTCGCCCTCGACCTCGCCTCGGGGCGTCTCATCTGGGAGCGGGACGCCCCGGCCGCGCCGGCTCTGGATGATGACCACCTGTACCTCCCGGACCGCGGGGAGGTCACCGTCGTGGAGGCGACGTCGGGCGAGCCCGTCCGATCGGTGGAGGTGCCGTTCGACCCCCCGACCGACGACCCCCGCACACCCGCGAACCTCGCCCGGCCGTGGCTCCACGTCCACGGCGACGTGCTGCTCGCGGGGCTCGACGACGAGACGGTCGCCCTCGACCACCGCTCGGGACAGGTGCGGTGGTCGCGCGAGGGCGGTCCGACGCGGGTGACCGCCGTCGTCGGATCCACCGCCTACCTCGCCGGCACCGGCGAGGTGGTCGCCGTCGACCTCGCGACCGGGCAGGAACGCGATCTCGGCGGCGTGGCCGGCCCGGGGCCCGTGCAGGTCGCGGCGGGCCCCGGCGGTGCGGTCATCACCGCGGCGCCCGACGGGACCGTCACGCGGCTCGCGGACGACGGGACCGTCTGGCGCGCGACCACGGTGGTCCCGCCTGGAGTGGCCCTCCGGCCGCTCGGCGACGGTCGGGTCGCGGTCCCCGTCCCCGACGGCGTGCAGGTCGTCGACGCGAGCGACGGCACGGCGGTCTGGGCGGAGCATTTCGACACGGACCCGCGCGTGTTCGCGCGCCTGGAGCCACGCGCCGGTGTCGACGGGGACGCCGTGTACCTGATCCGCCCCACCGGAGCACCCGACGGTGGCGTGGGAGCGGCGGTGCTGGCTGCGCTCGACGCGGAGACCGGCGAGCCGCGCTGGCAGCGCACCCTCGACGAGCCCCCGTTCGCGGTCACCGGCGGCCCCGTCGCGGTCGACGGCCGCGTGTTCGTCGGCACCGTCGAGGGACTGTGGGCGCTCGACGCCGACTCCGGACAGCCCCTCTACCACGTCTCCACCCACGGGCTGCGTGTGCGTGCCCGGGGGGCGGTCACCCGCATCGCGGCGCTCGGCGACGACCTCGTGTTCGTCGTCGAGCCCGGGCGGAGCCCGCTCACCGGGCTCCGGCGGCAGCCGACCGACGGTCTCGCGGACCTGCTCGACAGCTCCCAGCGCCTGATCGTCTCCGCTGATCCGGCCGACGGGGAGGTGAACTGGCAGACCACCGCGACCGCCGCGGCCTGTGGCCCGATCGCGGTCGCCCCGGATGTCGTCCTCGCTCCGACCACCGTCGGCCTCGTCGCCCACGACCTCGCCACCGGCGAGCAACGCTGGGAGCACGCCGCCGCGCCGTCGTGCCGCGCCGCCGCCACGGCGGGCACCACGGTGATCGTCGTGGACAGCACCTCGGGCGTCCACGCCCTCGACCTCGCCACCGGCCGGTCACGCTGGACGTCCGATCTCGACGCGACCGTCTCCGCGGCGCCGGTGATCGCCGGCGAGGTCGCCCTCGTCGCCGCGGGCGACCAACTGGTCGGCCTGTCGCTGGACGACGGGGCGGTCCGGTGGCGCGAGACGCTCGATGAGCCGATCGGGTCGCCGGTGCTGATCGCGGACGGGGTCCTGGTGACGTCCAGCCCCACCGGCCGTCTGTCCGGGCACCGCTGACGGTCCAGCCCGTCGGACGACGGTCAGGACCTACCCTCGGTGGAGATGCTGACACTGGTCGCCGACACGACATCGCCGGCGACGGTTCGAACCGCCGGGCAGGAGCTCGGGCCGTAGCCGGCGAAGCTGTCACCCGAGCCGATCGGAGGGCCGGAGGTGGTCGACGTCGCGGAGGTGCGCGACACCTGGGACAGCGTCGCCGACGGCTGGGACGAGCACGCCGATCGGATCGGGGACTTCACCGCGCCGATCCGACGACGGATCATCGACGTGCTGCGACCCGGCCCCGACGACCGGGTCCTCGAGCTCGCCGGGGGCACCGGCCACCTCAGCTGCGCCATCGCCCCGGCCGTCCGGCGCGTCACCTGCACGGACCTGTCGCCGCGGATGGTCGCGGCGGCCCGCCGGCGCGCCGAGCGAGAGGGCCTGACGAACGTCGCCTTCGACGTCGTCGACGCGCACACGCTCCCCTACGACGACGGCTCCGTCGACGGGATCGTCTGCCAGCAGGGCTTCATGCTGATGCCCGACCCGGTCGCGGCGCTCGGGGAGTGCCGACGCGTCCTCGGCTCGGACGGGCGGCTCGTGTTCTCCACGTGGGGGCCCGGCGAGCGCAACCCGTGGCTCGTGGTCCTCGGGGCCGCGCTCCTCCAGCACGGGCACCTCGTCGACGGCGATCCGCACGCACCCGGTGGGGTCTTCTCGCTGTCCGAGCCGGACGCGATCGCGGCGGTCGTCGCCGACGCGGGGTTCGGCGCGGTGGAGACCGAGACGGTCGAGGTGACCGACGTCTACGCGTCGTTCGACGAGTACTGGGACTTCCACCGCAGGACGGCCGGACCGATCGCGGTCGCCTTCTCCACCATGGGTGAGG
>CAZADJ010000227.1:0-4119 GCA_964483845.1 uncultured Actinomycetota bacterium
TCGGCTGGGTCACCGGGCACAGCTACATCGTCTACGGCCCGCTCGCCAACGGCGCCACCTCCGTCATGTACGAGGGCGCCCCCAACCACCCGGGCCCGGACCGGCTCTGGGAGATCTGCGACACCTACGACGTCACCATCTTCTACACGGCTCCGACCGCGATCCGTGCGTTCATGAAGTGGGGGGACGAGCACCCCGAGGCGCACGACCTGTCGGACCTGCGCGTGCTCGGCACCGTCGGCGAGCCGATCAACCCCGAGGCCTGGATCTGGTACTGGAAGGTGATCGGCGGCGAACGCTGCCCGGTGGTCGACACCTGGTGGCAGACCGAGACCGGCGGGATCATGATCAGCCCGTTGCCCGGCGTCACCACGCTCAAACCCGGCAGCGCGACCCACCCGCTCCCGGGGATCTCGGCCGAGGTCGTCGACGAGTCCGGCGAGCCGATCGACCCGCCCGGCGGCGGCTACCTCGTGGTCACCGAGCCGTGGCCCTCCATGCTGCGCGGCATCTGGGGTGACCCGCAGCGCTACGAGGACACCTACTGGTCCCGGTTCGAGGGTCGTTACTTCGCCGGAGACGGCGCCAAGCGCGACGCCGACGGCTACTTCTGGGTGCTCGGCCGCGTCGACGACGTCATGAACGTCTCCGGACACCGCATCTCCACGGCGGAGGTCGAGTCGGCGCTCGTCAGCCACGACGCCGTGGCCGAGGCCGCCGTCATCGGACGGCGCGACCCCGACACCGGCCAGGCCATCGCCGCGTTCGTCTCCCTGCGGGGAGGCCGCGACGGCGACGAGGAGCTCGTCACCGAGCTCCGCGACCACGTCGCGAAGGTCATCGGGGCGATCGCCAAGCCCAAGACCGTGCTGTTCACCGACGACCTGCCCAAGACCCGCTCGGGCAAGATCATGCGACGCCTCCTCAAGGACATCGCCGAAGACGAGCAGCTCGGCGACACCACGACCCTCGCCGACGCCAGCGTCGTGGACGAGATCAAACAGCGCTACCTCGACAAGCAGGACACCTGAGCCGGGACGCACCCACGAGGAGGCGGACGCGCGATGGACTGGAGAGCGATAATCGCGGCGGTGCCGTTCCTTCGGCGCCTGTGGCGCTGGCTGCCCGGACCGCTGCGCGTCGTCGTGGTCGTCGTCGCGGTGGTGATCGCGATCTCTCGGATGCTGCGCGGCGACACGCCGGATGACGAGGTCCCGGCGACCCGGGACGACCGACCGAGCGACGACCCGTCGAGTTGACCGATGTCGACGCCATCGTCGTGGGCGCCGGCCTCGCCGGCCTCGTCGCGGCCCGTGAGCTGACACGCGCCGGGCGCGACGTCGTCGTGCTCGAGGCGCGCGGCCGGGTCGGAGGACGCACGCTCAACCTCGACATCGGGGACGGCCGGGCGGTCGAGCTCGGTGGGCAGTGGGTCGGCCCGACACACCATCGCCTCCGCGGCCTGGCGGCCGAGCTCGGGGTCGACACCTTCCCGACGCACACGGATGGCGCGAGCGTGCTCGAGTGGCGGGGCGACCGCCGACTCCAGGCTGGGTTCGTCCCCCGGCTCGGTCCGGTGACGCTGGCGGACGGCGCACAGTCGATGGCGCGTCTCGACCGCGCTGCCGCACGTATCCCGCTCGACGCACCCTGGGAGGCAGCAGATGCGGACCGGCTGGACAGCGAGACGTTCGCGACCTGGCTGCGTCGGAACGTCGCGACCCCCGCGGCCCTACGCCTCTGGCGCGGCATCATCCAGGGGGTCTGGGCGATCGAGCCCAAGGAGGTCTCCCTGCTGCACGTGCTGTTCTACATCCGGTCCTCGGGCGGGCTGCGCTTCCTCACCGGGATCGAGGGAGGTGCCCAACAGGACCGGTTCGTCGGCGGGTCGCAGCTGGTCGCCCTCCGGCTCGCCGACGAGCTCGGCGACCGGATCCTTCTCGGATCGCCCGTCTCCGGGGTGACCCACGATGCGGACGGCGCCGCCGCCCACGGCCGCTGGGGGGAGGTCACCGCCCGGGACCTGATCGTCGCGGTCCCCCCGACGCTGCGCCACCGGATCGCCTACGACCCACCGCTGCCCGCCGGTCACGATCAGCTCTGCCAGCGGCTCCCGGCCGGTGCGGTGATCAAGTGCGTGTCGGTGTACGAGGAGCCGTTCTGGCGTCACGAGGGCCTGTCGGGTGTGGCCTCGAGCGGGGACGGGCCGGTGACGTTCGTGGTGGACAACAGTCCGCCCGGGGGTGAGCCGGGTGTGCTGGTCTCGTTCCTCGAGGCGGGTGTCGCGCGCCGGCTCGGTCGAGCGGATGCGGGGACGCGCCGCCGGGAGGTGTCGGGCCACCTCGGCCGGCTGTTCGGACCCCGGGCACGTCAGCCGGTCGCCTACCACGACAAGTCCTGGGCTGACGACCCGTGGACGCGTGGGTGCTACGGCGCTTCCTTCCCGCCGGGCGGGTGGACGGAGGTCGGCTACGCGCTGCGCGAGCCGGTCGGGCGGATCCACTGGGCCGGTGCTGAGACAGCTCCCGTGTTCAACGGCTACATGGAGGGCGCGGTCCGCTCGGGTGAACGCGCCGCCGCGGAGATCGTCGCGGCCTCCGCGTGACCGTGCGTCCTCCTGGGCTACTCGGTCACCGGGAGCTCGCCGTGTTCCGGCACGAGTCTCGTCGCGGCCGTCGGGGACGACGCGCCCGCACCGGGCAGGACCAGGCGGAAGATGCTGCCCTCCCCGAGGCTCGAATCCAGCTCGATGCGCCCACCCGTTCGCTCCGCGAGGCCGCGGGCGATGAACAGGCCGAGCCCCGAGCCCTGCGTGCTGCGCGTCAGGTGGTCGCCCAGGCGCGTGAACCGCTCGAAGATCCGGTCCTGATCGCCGGGCGCGATGCCCCGCCCCTTGTCCTTCACCGCGATCGCCACCTCCCCATCCCGCGGTGACGCCGAGACGACGACGGGCCCGTCGGTGTGCTTCAGCGCGTTGTCGACGAAGGCCCGCAGGATCCGCGTCACCGCCCGGGGGTCCGCCAGAGCACGCAACCCATCGGGGCACTCGACGGCGATCCGGTCCAGCGTCGAGGTCGAACGCTCCGAGCCGACCACCTCCTCGAGGAGCGTCGCCAGCAGAACACGCCGGAAGCGGGCGTCGACCGCGCCACGGTTCATGTCGGCCACCAGCAGCAGATCCGACAGGAGGCGTTCGAGCCGGTTCGTCTGCCGGCGCATCGAGGTGAACATGACCTCGAGCTCATCGGCGCTGAAGTCCTGTCCGGACTCCAGCGCCGTGTCGAGCCAGCCCTTCAGGGGCGTGATCGGCGTGCGCAGCTCGTGCGAGATGGTCGCGACGAAGTCGGCCTTGAGCTCGTCCGTCTCCCGCTCGCGCGTCACGTCACGGGCGACCATCACCACCCCCACGACCTCCTGGCCAGCCCGGATCACGGGGGAGAAGCTGCAGCGGAGCCAGCGCCACTCGCCGTCACGCCGCAGCACCTCGACGTCGACAGGCCCCGGCGCGGGGGCACCCGAGAGCGCGCGCCGGACGGGACTGTCGCCCTCGATGGCGAACTCGCCCCGGTACTCGTCCCGCACCCGGAGCGCCATGAACCAGGGTCTCCCGCGCGCCTCCTCCTCGGTGATACCGGTGGCATCGACCATCCCGGCGTTCCAGGTCTGGACGTGGCCGGTGGCGTCCACGTAGCAGATGCCGTCTGACGCGGACCCGATGACATCACGGAGCTTCTGGGTCTCCTCGGCGAGCTTCGCCTTCTCGCGTCGCAGCGACGCGAAGAGCTCCGCGTTGCGCACCGCGATCGCCGCCTCGTGCGCCAGGGACCCGAGGAACGTCGCATCGGTCTCGTCCCACGGCTCGAGACCGTGACGGTCGTAGATCGCGAGCATCCCGACCGAGCGTCCCTCGTGCACGAGAGGTGCGACCAGCGCGTCGCGGTGCTCGCGCCGTGACAGCTCCTGCCGGAGCTCACTCTCCGTCGTGGTCGCGGCGACGTAGCGGGCCCGGCCGCTCCGAAGCACCTCGGTGACGAGCGGATCGTCGGGATCGGCCGGGTGTCGCTCCAGCTCGCCCTTGCGCCAGACGAGCCGCTCGTTCACGCCTGGCCCGACGTAGGC
>CAZADJ010000228.1:0-4116 GCA_964483845.1 uncultured Actinomycetota bacterium
GCTTCGCCGGCTGCTGGTAGCCGGCCGTACTGGCCGACGGCCGTGGAGCGGCAGGTCACAGCGCGCCGAACCACGCCGCGACCCCGTCGCGGTCGGCGTCGGCGCCGAGGAGCAGCGACAGGGCGAGCCGCGCCTTCGGCGCTGACAGGTCACCGGCTGCGATCAGCCCCGCTTCGCGCAGGCTCGCACCCCCGCCAGGGCCGCCGTAGGTCGCATGCACCCGGCCGCCGGCGCAGCGTGAGGCGAGCACGACGGCGCACCCGGCGGCGACGAGCTCACGCAGCATCGGGACGACCGTCGCGTCGACGTTGCCGGCACCCGAGCCGGCGAGGACGAGGCCGCGCACGTCCGCGTCGAGCGCCGCTCGCAGGGCGAGATCGTCGAGCCCCGCGACCATCGTCGCGAGCGGTACGGGGAGGTGCGGGGCGACCGGCGGCAGCGGTGGCACCGGCTCCGGGCCCCACCGGACGACCGGTCGCTCCGGTTCGACCGTCCCGAGCGGGCCGACGCCCGGTGAGGCGAAGGCCGCCGGACGTGCGGTGTGCACCTTCGTGACGTGCCGGGCCGCGTGGACCTCGCCGGCCATCACGACCACCGCGCCGAGCCCGTCGGCCGCGTCGCTCGCGGCGAACCGCACCGCGTCGACGAGGTTCGCCGGTCCGTCCGCTCCCGGGGCGTCCACTGCGCGCATCGCGCCGGTCAGCACGATGGGCTGCGAGACGTCGAGGGTGGCGTCGAGCACGAACGCGGTCTCCTCCATCGTGTCGGTGCCGTGGGTCACCACGAACCCGTCCGGGGAGGGGGTCTCGAGCGCGAGTTCCTCGATCCGCCGCGCCACCCCGACCATCGTCGCCGGCGAGAGGTCCCAGGAGCTGACGCGCGCCACCTCGGTGACGTCGATCTCGGCGATGTCAGCCACCGCCGGCACCGCGGCGACGAGCGAGGCCGCGTCCACCGCCGGCACCACCACCCCGGTGTCCGGGTCGCGCCGGCTGGCGATCGTCCCCCCGGTCGCGATGATGTGGATGCGTGGCATGGTCGTCCCTGAGGCCGGCGAGATCGGCGCGACCGTAGCCGGCCGGACGAGACCGCCGCCCGGGCCCGCAGTGAGGAGACGCGATGGACGTGGACAGCGACCGCCTCGGGGAGCGCATCGAGCGTCTCGGGCGCATCGGCGCGACGGAGAGCGGGGGGGTGACCCGACTCGGGCTGTCGTCGCTCGAGAAGGAGGCGATGGAGGTGACCCGCGGTTGGCTCGAGGAGCTCGGGTGTGAGACGCGCTACGACGCGGCCGGCAACCTCTGGGGCCGCTGGGACCCGACCGGAACCGGCGTGGCGCCCGCCGTGACCGGCTCGCACCTCGACAGCGTCGTCGAGGGCGGGTGCTTCGATGGGCCGGCCGGCGTGGTCTGTGCGGTGGAGGCGGTAGCGGCGCTGGACGCGGCTGGGTACCGGCCCCAGCGCCCGATCGACGTGGTCGCGATCACCAGCGAGGAGGGCAGCCGCTTCGGTGCCGGCCTGCTCGGCTCGACCGCGATCGTGCGGGGTCTGTCCGAGGAGCAGCTGGCGCTCACCGACCCGGATGGGACCACCGTCGCCGACGCGATGCGCGACGTCGGGGGGGACCCCGATGCGGTCCGCGAGCCGACGCTCGAGGCGGGGGACCTCCACGCCTTCGTCGAGGTCCACATCGAACAGGCCCGCACCCTCGAGCGACGTGGCGCCCCCGTCGGCGTCGTCACCGGGATCGCGGCGCCGGTGTTCCGTCGCCTCACGCTCACGGGTGTCACCGATCACGCGGGAGCGACGCCGATGGACCAGCGGCGCGACGCCTTCCTCGGGGCGGCGGAGTTCGCGCTCGCGGCGGAGCGGATCGCCGCCGGTACGGGCTCCACGGTCGCGACCGTCGGTCAGGTCGCGGTCGTCCCCGGCAACATGAACGCGATCCCCGGACGGTGCGTGGTCAGCCTCGACCTGCGCGACACCGACGAGGACGTCCGCGACCGGGTGGAGCGCGAGCTCCTCGCCGAGCTCGACGCGATCGCGTCCCGGCGGGCGCTCGAGGTGGAGGCGGTGACGCTCCAGCGTGAGGCCCCGGTCGACGCCGACGCGCGGATCGCGTCCGCGCTCGTCGCGGCCGCCGAGCAGGCCGGTGTCGAGGAGGTGGTGACTCTGCCGAGCGGTGCGGCACACGACGCGATGGTGCTGGCGGAGGTCACATCGATCGGGATGCTGTTCGTGCGCTCCCGCGACGGGCTGTCGCACACCCCGGACGAGTTCACCTCGACGTCGGACCTCGTCGTCGCCGCGACGGTCCTCGCCGGCACGCTCCGTCGGCTCACGGCCCCCCCGACGGGCCGACCGGTGGACTGACCGAGGTGGGAACTGGGCGCGTCGGCCCGCTCCGTTCACCCGCGGCCGGACGGCCACGGGCTGGCCGGGGCGCTGACGGTCTCCGGATACCCTCCCGCCTGTCCTCGATCGGGGGAGGCCCGTGCGCACGCTGGTCGTCGTCGTGCTGCTGCTGCTGGCCGTCCCGGCCGCAGCGTTCGCGGCGTTCGTCCGACCGCCGACCGGCGACGTCGGCCAGGTGGACGCGGTCGTCGCGCTGGCGGGCGGGGCGGGCGAGCGGCTCCGTGCGGCCCGCGAGCTGGTGGATGACGGGGCCGCGCCGGTGCTCGTCCTGTCCTACGGGCCCTCGACCCTGTGCGCGAGCGACCAGCCCTTCGAGGTGATCTGCTTCGTGCCCGAGCCGTCGACGACCTCCGGTGAGGCGCGCCAGGTCGGCGAGCTCGTCGACGAGCACGGCTGGGAGTCGATCGCGGTCGTCACCTCGACCCACCACGTGGTCCGGTCGCGGATCGTGGTCGGCCAGTGCACGGACGCGGAGGTGCGGATGGTCGACGCCGGCAGCGCGATCCCGACCCGGGGGCGGCGGCTGCGGCTGATCCGGCACGAGGTCGAGGGCCTGCTCGGGTCGTTGTTGTTCGACCCGGCGTGCTGAGCGTTCAGCCCGTCCGGTGCAGGATCTCCCCGCCGTAGTCCCGGGCGAACAGGGCGGGCTGACCCCCCGTGTGCAGGTAGACGACGGGGCCGTCACCGATGAGGCCCTCGCGCTCGAGACGCGGGAGTGCGGCCAGCGCCCTGCCCGCGTACACCGGGTCGGTGACGAGCCCGCCGCGCACGCCGGCGACGATCCCGCGGGCTGTCTCGTCGGTGAGCTCGCCGTAGCCCCCCGGCCCGGCGTCGACGAGCACGACGTCGACCGGGTCGACGGGGCGCTCGGATCCGAGCAGTCGCAGCGTCTCCTCGGCGAGCACACGGACGTCCACGGAGAGGTCCGGCTCCAGCTTCGCGACGTCGACACCGACCGGCCGTGGCCCCCGGCCTGTCAGCGCCCGCCCGGCCAGCAGACCGGCCTGGGTCCCCCCGGACGAGGAGGCGTGCACGATCGCGCTCGGCGCGACGCCGGCAGCGTCGAGCTGGTCGACGAGCTCGAGGTGCGCACGGACGTAGCCGACGGCGCCGAGTGGGGTCGATCCGCCGAGCGGGACCTCGTATGGACGGTGCCCGGCCGCCCGGAGCTGCTCGCTGACCTCCCGGAGGCGGTCGGCGAGCACGGCCCAGTCGCCGGTGTCGAACGCGTGGATGGTCGCGCCGGCGAGCCGGTCGAGCAGGAGGTTGCCCTCCAGCGGTGCGTGGTCGGCCCGGTCGCCGAGCACGAGGTGGACGTCGAGTCCGGCCGCGGCTCCGAGCACCGCGGTGAGGCGGCAGTGGTTCGACTGCGCCGAGCCGACCGTGATCAGCGTGTCGCAGTCACGGGCCTCGGCGTCGGCGACGAGGTGCTCGAGCTTGCGGACCTTGTTGCCGCCGAGCCCCGGACCGGTCAGGTCGTCGCGTTTCACCCAGATCTGTCCGCTGAAACCGAGCGCCTCGGCGACGCGCGGTGCGGCCTCCAGGGGGGTGGGCGCCGGGACGAACCTCCGTCGCGGCAGCCGGTCGAGCGCGGCGTCGATCGCGGCACGTGCCACCTCGTCCTCCTGGATCGGTGCGATCCAGGCCTAGCAGACGTGATGCTCAGCGCAGGTCGGGGTGGTGCGGCTCGGTCTTGTCGGG
>CAZADJ010000229.1:0-4095 GCA_964483845.1 uncultured Actinomycetota bacterium
CCAGTACATGGTCTGACCCCGGCGCGCCTCCTGGACGCCGGTGGGCGCACCGTGCCATCCTCCTGCGATGGACACCATCGTGAGTGACCACCGTCCGGACGCTGCGACCCTCGGCGCGTTCGCGATCGTGGTGCTGTTCGGTGCCGGGAACTTCCTCGCGGTCCGGATGAGCAACCTCGACCTCCCGCCGTTCTGGGGCGCGGGGCTGCGCTTCGCGCTGGCGGGCTCGTCGTTCGTCCTGATCGCGCTCGTCCTGCGCCTGACCTGGCCGCGCGGGCGCGATCTCGCCCTGACCGCCCTGTACGGCGTCCTCGGCTTCGCTGTCTTCTACGCGCTGATGTACTGGGCCCTGACCCGCGTCACCGCCGGGGTGGCGGTCATCGTCATGGCGGTCGTACCGCTCGTCACCTTGCTCCTCTCGGCGGGCCAGGGGATCGAGCGTCTCCGACCCCGGGGCGTCGCCGGTGCCCTGCTCGCGCTCGCAGGCATCGCCTGGATGGCGTTCGGCCCGCAGGGTGTCGTGGTCCCGCTGGGCGCACTCGCGGCGATGCTCGGCGCGGCCCTGGCTGTGGGTCAGAGCATCATCCTCGGCAAACGACTGTCCGCGAACCACCCCGCGATGACGAACGCGGTCGGCATGACGGTAGGCGCGACGCTGCTGCTGGTGCTCTCAGCGGTCGTCGGCGAGTCCTGGTCGATCCCGCGCCAGCCCGAGGCGGTCTGGGCGGTGATCTACCTCGTGACCCTCGGGTCGGTCGGGCTGTTCGTCCTCGTCCTGCTCGTCGTGCGTCGCTGGACCGCCTCGGCGACGTCGTACATGTTCGTGCTGTTCCCGGTCGCGACCCTGGCGCTGGAGGCCTGGATCCTCGCGGAGCCGGTCACGGCCCAGGCCGCGATCGGCGCTGCCGTGGTCATGATCGGCGTGTGGTTCGGCGCGTTGTCACCGGGTGCCCGCCGCACCGCCGCCACGCTCCCCGGCGACTGCCCCCCGCCGCCCGAGGAGCCGGTACTCTCGGCGCTCGAGCGGTCCTGACGCCGGCTCAGGGCCGGTAGCGTCCGCCTCGTGCGAGGTGCCGTCAAGAGCACCACGGACCTCCGCGGATCTGCTTCTCGTCCGGGCCGGTCACCAGTACGCTCGTCTTGCACATCCGCACGCGGCCCGCGGAGGAGCAGACGTGGCCAAGCCCACGATCCTCACCGTCGACGACGACCCCCAGGTCCTGCGCGCCGTCGAGCGTGACCTCCGTGACCACTACGCGGCCGACTACCGGGTCGTCGCGGCCGAGTCCGGCGACGAGGCGCTCGACCTGCTCCGCGAGCTGCGGCTGCGCAACGACGACGTCGCCCTGATCGTCAGCGATCAGCGCATGCCTGGGATGACCGGGGTTGAGCTCCTCGAGGAGGCGATCGAGCTGCACCCGCGGGCCAAGCGGACGCTGCTCACCGCGTACGCGGACACCGACGTCGCGATCCGGGCGATCAACTCGACCCGCCTGGACCACTACATCACGAAGCCGTGGGACCCACCCGAGGAGCGCCTCTACCCGGTGCTCGACGACCTGCTCGAGGACTGGCTCGCCGAGTACCGCCCACCGTTCACGGGGCTGCGCGTGGTCGCGGGCAGGTGGTCGAAGGATGCGCACGAGCTGAAGGCGTTCCTCGCCCGCAACCAGGTGCCGTACGAGTTCGTGGATGCCACGACCGACGAGGGACGTGAGCTGACGACCCTAGCCGGGACCGGCGCCGCCGAGCTCCCCCTCGTGCTGCTCCCCGACGGCGAGCGGCTCGAGGCTCCGAGCGCCGCGGACCTCGCCGAGCACATCGGGCTGCGCACGCAGGCGCAGGCTCCGTTCTACGACCTCGTCATCGTCGGCGGCGGACCCGCCGGGCTGGCGGCAGCGGTGTACGGCGCCTCCGAAGGGCTCGAGACGTTGCTGGTCGAGCGGGAGGCTCCGGGCGGCCAGGCGGGGCAGAGCTCGAAGATCGAGAACTACCTCGGCTTCCCGGCCGGGGTCTCGGGCGCGCAGCTCGCCCGCCGCGCGGTGACCCAGGCGCGGCGGTTCGGCGCCGAGCTGCTCGTCCCCCAGGAGGCGGTCGGGGTCACGCGCAAGGACCCCTACCACGTCGTGCGCCTCGCCGACGGGAGCGAGGTGAACTGCCACGCGCTGCTCATCGCCACCGGCGTCAGCTACCGCAAGCTGCCGCTCGCCGGAGCCGAGGAGGTCCTCGGTGCCGGCCTCTACTACGGAGCGAGCACGATCGAGGCGAACACGCACCGTGACCAGCGCGTCTTCGTGGTCGGCGGCGGCAACTCCGCCGGACAGGCCGCGATGTACCTCTCGGGGTTCGCCGAGCAGGTCACCGTGGTCGTCCGTGGAGGCAGCCTGACGGAGAGCATGTCGAAGTACCTCATCGACGAGATCGAGACGGCGGACAACGTCGACGTGCGCTACGGACAGGAGATCGTCGAGCTCGAGCGCGAAGACCGGCGCCTCGTCGGCGTCACGATCGAGCACCGCGAGGACGGCGAGCGCGAGGAGGTACCGGCCGGTGCGGTGTTCGTCTTCATCGGCCAGGCGCCGCGCACCGAGTGGGTCTCAGACGTCGTCGAGCGAGACGAGAAGGGCTTCATCATGAGCGGCGGTGACTGCGTGGAGACCGCCGCCTGGACCCTGGATCGGCCCCGGATGCCGCTGGAGTCCAGCGTCCCCGGCATCTTCGTCGCCGGTGATGTCCGTCACGGATCGGTCAAGCGGGTCGCGTCGTCCACCGGCGAGGGGGCGATGGCGGTCCGGTTCGTCCACCAGCACCTCGCGGACCGTTGAGCCTCAGCGAGTTCCTCCAGAGCCTCCCGTACTTCTCGGACCTCGACCCCGAGACCGTCGACCGCATCTGCCGGGCCTCGCCCGAGCACCGGCTGGAGCCGGGCGACGTGCTCGTCGAGCAGGGCAGCCCGGGCGAGGCGATGTACCTCGTGATCGAGGGCGGCTTCGAGGTCGTGCGCCTCGAGGGTGGGGAGCGGACCGTTCTCGGCCACGTCGATCCCGGGGAGGTCGTCGGCGAGATGGCGATGCTCGAGGACGCACAGCACGGGGCCACCGTGGTCGCAGAGGAGCCGAGCCTCGTGATCGAGATCGGGCGGGGGACCTTCGACGATCTCATGGCCCGCTCGGGCACAGCCGTCGCGATGTTGCACACCGTCCTCGCCCGTCTGCGCGCGTCCGAGGCGGCGATCCGCGAGCACGCGCGACTCGCAGCGCTCGGGACGCTCGCCGCCGGGCTGATGCACGAGGTGAACAACCCGACGGCCGCCGCCCGCAACGCCGTACGCAAGGTCGCCGAGTTGCTCGACGAGCGTCGCCGGCTCGAGGCGGAGCTCGCCGCCGACGGCATCGCCGCACCGGACCCCTCGTCGATCCCGACCGACTCTGGGAGGCCCGGGGCGCTCGAGCGCGCCGACAGGATCGACGAGATCGAGTCGTGGATGAGCGCGCACGGGGCGCCCGACGAGAGCGAGCTCGTCGCCGCGCTGGTCGATGAGGGGTGGGACGTCGACGCCCTCGATCGGCTCACGGGGGACGTCGACCCCGAAGCGGCCGGTGCGCTGGCCCGCTGGGTCGCCATCGACGCCGCGCTCGCCGCGCTGATCGACGAGGCGGGACTGTCGCTGCAGCGCATATCGGAGCTCGTGGACTCGATGCGCACGTACTCACGGGTGGGGAGCGCCGGCGTCGAGCGCTTCGACGTCCACCGCGGGCTCCGCGACACGCAGGTCATCCTGCGCCACGTGCTGGAGGGGATCGAGGTCGAGGAGCGCTTCGACGACGACGTCCCGGAGATCGAGGCCTACGGCGCGGAGCTGAACCAGGTCTGGACGAACCTCCTCGGCAACGCCGCGGACGCCATGGACGGAGACGGGCGGATCGTGCTCTCGACCCGTGCCGAGCCGGACGCGATCGTCGTGCAGGTGAGCGACGACGGACCCGGGATCCCGCCCGACGTGCGACCGCGGATCTTCGACGCGTTCTTCACCACCAAGGACGTCGGGCAGGGCACCGGACTCGGCCTGCACATCGTCCGCGAGGTCGTCCGCCG
>CAZADJ010000230.1:0-4090 GCA_964483845.1 uncultured Actinomycetota bacterium
GACGCGCGCATCCAGACGGACGTCGCGACCTGGTGCCGGATCGCCGCGGACCGGCTCACGTGGCGGGATGCGGAGTCCGAGGGGACACTGCACATCGACGGTGATGACCGACGGCCGGCCGAGGCGCTGCTCGACGTGGTCCGGATCGTCTGACGGGGGTGGTGCGTGGTGGTCCGATCCGCCGTGCGCGGCCGACGGGCGCTCCGTAGGCTGCCTCACGCACCCCGAACGGTCAGCCCCGTGTGGAGCGCCGCTGGACGCCGGCCGCGTGGAGCCCTGCGGAGCCGGGTCGGTGCGCGTGTGAGGGCGTGTGAGGGATCGTGAGCGAGAGCATCGGTGAGACCCTGCGCCAGGCGCGGGAGCAACAGGGCCGCGATCTCGACGAGGCGGCCCGGGAGTTGCGCGTCCAGAGTCACCACCTCGAGGCGCTCGAGGGCGACCGGTTCCACGTCCTCGGCGGCGACGTCTACGCCAAGGGGCACCTCCGCACGTACGCACGCTGGCTGGGGATCGATCCGGAACCGCTGATCCAGCGGTACCGCCAGGAGGTCGAGGGCGGCGGCTACGACCCGCACGTGCTCGCCGAGCACCCGGTGGCCCGGCGCTCCCGCCCGCAGCTGCCCGGATGGGTCGCATGGGGTGGGATCGGCGTCCTCGTCCTCGTCGCGGCGCTCGCCGTCGCGGGGACCTTCGGGCCGCGGGCCCCCGATCAGGCCGCCGGTCCCGACGATGACGAGGCGGTCGTCGACGAGGAACCGACCCCGTCCGTGGAGGACACGCCCACGGCCGAGCCCGACCCCGACCCCGAACCGGAGCCCGAGCCGGAGGGTGTGAACCTCGTCCTCATCGTGGAGGACCGTGCCTGGCTCCGTGTCAGCATCGAGGACCAGATCGTCCAGGAGGGGACCTTCGAGAGCGGGGACGTGCTCGAGTTCGAGCACGAGGAGGAGATCCGCGTGCGGCTGGGCAACGCCGGCGGCGTCACGATGCAGCTGAACGACGAGGTGCTCGGATCGCCGGCCGGCCGTGGGCAGGTCTGGGAGGGCACGTGCACGCCGGACGGCTGCGAGCAGGCGACGTGACCCCGACCCGCGCCACCGTCGCGATCACGACCCTCGGCTGTGCACGCAACGAGGTGGACAGCGATCAGCTCGCCGGTCTCCTCCGGGGCGCCGGCTACCGCCTCGTGACCGACCCCGAGGGCGCGGACGTGGTGGTCGTGAACACGTGCACCTTCATCACGCCCGCCACCCGGGAGTCGGTCGACACGGTGCTGGCGGCCTGCGCCCTGAAGGAGCGGGGTACCCGCGCGGTCGTGGTCGTGGGATGCATGGCGGAGCGGTACCGCACCGAGCTGGCGGACTCCATCCCGGAGGCGGACGCCATCGTCGGGTTCGGCGCGTACCCGCGGCTCCCCGAGGTCCTCGACGAGGTGCTGTCGGACCGTGAGCTGCCCGCCTTCGTCGGCGGCGAGGGCGACGCCAACGTCGCCGACGGGGGGTCGCGACGCGGCTACCTGCCCCAGGACGACCTCGACCGCATCCCGCAGAGCGGTCCGCGCTTCCCCGTGCGGGCCGGCTCGACGCGACCCTGGTCCTACCTGAAGATCGCCAGCGGCTGCGACCGGGCGTGCACCTTCTGCGCCATCCCGTCGTGGCGGGGCAGCTTCCGTTCACGCCCGCTGGACGAGATCGTGACCGAGGCCCGGTGGCTCGTCGACGCCGGGGCACGGGAGCTCGTCCTCGTGAGCGAGAACACCACCTCCTGGGGCCGGGACCTGGAGGGCGGCAGCCGGACGATGCAGCCACGGCTGCTCGAGGAGTTGGCCGACGTGGACGGCGTCGAGCGCATCCGGCTCATGTACCTCCAACCGGCGGAGCTGCTGCCCGATCTGCTCGACGCGATGGCGGAGATCGATGCCGTCGCCTCGTACTACGACCTGTCCCTGCAGCACGCGAGCGCGCCGGTGCTCGAGGCGATGGCGCGGAGCGGCTCACGCCGACGCTTCGTCGAGCTGGTCGCCTCCATCCGCGAGCGCGACCCGACGGCGGTGTTCCGATCGAACTTCATCGTCGGGTTCCCCGGCGAGACGGAGGCCGACGTCGAGGAGCTCGCGACGTTCCTCGACGAGGCCCGGCTGGACTGGGTCGGGCTGTTCGCCTTCAGCCCGCAGGAGGGCACCGTGGCACCACAGCTGCCCGACCAGGTGGCCGAGGAGGTGGCGCGGCGACGCCTGCGCGAGCTCACCGACCTGCAGGAGGTGCTGGCCGACGATGCGGCGAGACGGTTCGTCGGCCGGCGGCTCGAGGTCACCGTGGAGGAGCGCAGCGGAGGGGCGACCCTCGGGCGCTCCTACCGGGAGGCGCCGGAGACCGACGGTGAGATCCGCCTCGTGCTTCCCGGGGGTACGGGCGGTGCGGCGTCGCGTGCCGGCGACCCCGTCGACCTGCCGGTCGGACGGACCGTGGACGCCGAGGTGATCGCGGCCGACGGGGTCGACCTCGTCGCGGTGCCGGACCTGCCGGCGCACATCCCGGTCGCCGGGGAGCGCCGGCGGCTGCCGCTCGTGAGCGCGGGAGCCTCCGGTGCCGCAGGGTGACGCCGGCGGTTCGGGCGACCGGGACCGGGCCGAGGACGAGCGCGATCCCACCGACCCCGGCGGCCACGTTCACCTCGTCGACGGCGACGGCAGGCGGCGCAGCGAACCACCGCTGGTCGAGCTCTCCGAGCTCCGCGCGGAGCCCCACCGTCCCTGGCTGAACGTCCCGAACGTCCTGACCTTCCTCCGGGCGGTGCTCGTCCCGGTCATCTTCGTCCTACTCGCGGTGGAGACCCGCACCGCCCAGTGGTGGGCGTTCGGCATCTTCCTGTTCGCCGCCGCGACCGACACGGTCGACGGGTGGGTGGCCCGTCGCTGGCACGGGGTGACGCGTTGGGGTCAGTTCGCCGATCCGATCGCGGACAAGCTGCTCGTCATCGGGACGCTGGCCGCGCTCGCGTGGCTCGCGGCGCTCCCGTGGTGGGTGGTGATCGTGATCGCCGTCCGGGAGATCGCGGTGACGGTGCTGCGGCTGCGCATGATCGACGAGATCGACGTCGTGATGCCCGCGAGCCCCTGGGGGAAGTCCAAGACCCTCTCGCAGCTCGTGGCGGTCGCGATCTGGCTGCTACCGGGGATCGCGGTGTCGTGGCGCCTCGGGCTGCTGTACGTCGCGGTGGTGCTGACCGTGCTGTCGGGCGTGGAGTACGCCTTCCGCGCGGGCCACCTCTACCGCGAGGCCCGCGTCCGCAGCGGGGCGGACGACGACTGGCCCCGGCCGGCCCGGGCGCCGGAGGACGTGCAGCCGTGAACGTCGGCATCCTCTCGGTCGGAACGGAGGTCGCCACGGGGACGATCGTCGACACGAACGCGGCGTGGGTCGCGCAGCGTCTCACCGAGATCGGCGTGCACGTGCGCTTCCAGGTCGCCGTCGATGACCACGAGCTGCGCATCGTGGACGCGCTCAGGTGGCTCGTGGAGCGCTCCGACGCGGTCGTGACCGGCGGCGGCATCGGTCCGACCCCCGACGATCGCACGCGCGCCGCGGTCGCCGAGGTGGCCGGGGTCCGCCTGGAGCGTCGGCCGGAGCTCGAGGAGGCGGTCGCTGCCCGGTTCGCCGAGTACGGGGTCGACATGGCGGATGTCAACCGGCGGCAGGCCGACGTGCCGGAGGGGGCGACGTCGCTGCCCCCGATCGGGACGGCCCCCGGGTTCCACACCGACATCAGCCGTTCGGACGGTGGGACCTGCCGGGTCTACGTGCTGCCGGGCGTGCCGTTCGAGCTGCGGGAGATGGCCGAGCGGGACGTGATCCCCGATCTGGTGGCCCGAGGTGGTCGGTCGGCGATCGTGACCCGGACGGTCCACGTGACCGGCGCCGGTGAGTCGTCCGTCGCTGAGATCCTCGAGCCGGTGACCGAGCGGACCGCGGACGCGGACGACGTGGAGGTGTCCTTCCTGGCGTCCAGCGACGAGGTGCTGGTCCGGGTGACCGCGGAGGCGGGGACACCGGACGAGGCCGGCAGGCGGGCGGGGACGGTGCTGCAGGAG
>CAZADJ010000231.1:0-4030 GCA_964483845.1 uncultured Actinomycetota bacterium
CGGAGACCTCGGCGGCGCGCTCCGCCGCCCCGGCGTCGAGCCGCTCGAGCTCGTCGAGGTGGCCCTCGAGGAGCTCCCGCAGGTCCCGGCGGTAGCGGTCCTCCAGGTCGCGCACCTCGTTCAGGCGCCGCTCGAGCGCCTCGCGCTCACGTACGAGCGCCGCACGACCCTCCTCCGCGGCGCGCTCCGCGTCCTGACGCGCCCGCTGGACCTGACGTTCGGCCTCCTCGAGCAGCTCCTCCGACCGCTCCTCGGCCTCCGCGATGGTCCGCTCGGCGGCCTCCTGTGCGGTCACGAGCGCGCGCTTCAGCGACTCCTCGGTGTCGGCGAGCTCCGCGACCCGCGCCTCCGCCCGCTGCGCGCGCTGCTCCGCGTCGCGCATCTCGTGCCGGAGGCGCTCGATCTCGTCCGCGAGCTGGTCCAGGAGGTCGTCGACCTGGTCGACCTTGTACCCGCGCACCGACTGCTTGAGCGGGTAGTTGACGATGTCGTCCGGTGTCAGGGGCATCGGGGCACCTCCGTCGAGGGTTCACCTGCGCATCGTCGCACGGTCACCGCTACCCGCCCAACAGGCCGCAGACGATCGGTTCCAGGATCGCGAGGGCGAAGAAGGGCACGAGGATGGACAGGTCGAGGTTCACCCCGCCGAGCGGCAGCGTGGGCATCACCTTGCGGATCGGTCGCAGCATCGGATCGACGACCCGGTGCAGCGCGTCCCGCAGCGGCACGATCGGATCCGGGGGTCGCGGCACCCACGACAACACCACGTAGATGATGAGCGCGATCAGCGCCGCGGAGAAGACCAGCTCGCACATCCGCGCGTGTCAGCCGTGATCGGACGACGAGGGAGCTTCCACCGGGTAGCCGAGATCGGCGAGGCGGCGCCGCTCGTCGGGGGCGATGTCCACGCCGTCGGGGAGCAGCAGGAACGCGCGGCTGCCGGCCGGGACGATCCGGCCGCGCAGCGCGAAGATCGTCCCCGCCACGAAGTCGAGCAGTCGCCGGGCGAGCTCACCCTCGGCGTGTCCGAGGTCGAGCAGCACCGGCTGGCCAGCGCGGTAGCGCTCACCGATGCGCTCGGCCTCGTCGAACTGCGTCGGGCGCACGATCGTCGCCGGGACCGGACCCTCCGCCACCGAGCGGACGTGCGTCTGTTCGGCGGACGGCCGGGAGGCGGCCTCGTCGGCCGCGCGGAGGCGCCGCACCTTGGTGGACTCGCCGGGGGTGGAGGCGCGCTGGGCCTCCTCCCGGCGCGCCTGCTCCTGCCGGGCCAGCTCGTGCTCATCGTGTTCCTCGGGCTCCTCGACGAGCCCCAGGTAGATGAGCGTCTTGCGCCAGAGATCGCTCACTTGGTCTCAGTCCTCCGTCGGTCCGGCTGGTGCAGCATCCTCGCGCAACGGGTCGCCGTCGTCGACGACCCGGCGCGGTCACCCTGCGCGATCACGGCACCCACGGCGGATCCCGGCGCGGTCCCAGCAACGCGGTGCCGACGCGCACGATCGTCGCCCCGGTCGAGACCGCAGCCTCGAGATCCGCGCTCATGCCCATGGACAGGTGCGCGACCTCGGACCACTGGGCCCGCGCCTCGTCGCGCAGATCACGGAGCCGCGCGTAGAACGGCTCCGCGTGCTCGTTCGGGTCGACCCCGTCGGGCGGTATCGGTGGGATCGTCATCAACCCTTCGACGGCGAGGTGACCGGCATCGCGAGCGTAGGCGACGAGGTCGAGGGCGCGGTCGACCGGACAGCCAGCCTTCGCCGGGTCCTCGCCGACGTTCACCTGGATGAGGATGCGCTGGACCAGCCCGCGGTCGGCCGCACGTCGCTCCAGCTCGTCGACGAGCGAGCGCCGGTCCACCCCGTGCACGAGCACGGCCCGGCCGATCACGTCGACCACCTTGTTGCGCTGGAGCCGACCCACGAGGTGCCAGCGCGCACCCGCCACCGACTCCATCTTCGCCAGCATGTCCTGCACCCGGCTCTCACCGATGTCCGAGAAGCCCGCCCCCATCGCCGCCCGGAGCACCGACGGCGGATGGGTCTTGGTCACGACGACGGTCGTGATCGACACGGGCGACCGCTCCGCCCGCTCGCACGCCGCTCCCAGCCGCGCGCGGTACGCCTCCGCGCGCTCAGCGATGGAGGAGACCGTGTCACCGGGCACGGATCCGCTGGTCATGCTGCACCCCGGCGGACGACGATCCCGAGCTGTCGACCCGATCCCGGCTCTCCCCGGTGGCTGAACCACCGGTCGGGCGTGCACGCGGTGCACCCGGGCGTGTCGTCGACGATCGTCACCCCGCCCCGCTCGAGGATCGCCCGCACCGCGGCCGGCAGGTCCAGGGCCGGGGTCCCCCCGGTCGTCTCCGCGTGGGCCACGGGGTGGTCCGCCGCGAAGCCATCGCGCATCTCGGCGGGGACCTCGTAGCAACAGGCACCGATCGCCGGCCCGATCGCCGCGCGCAGATCACGCGCCCCGCGCTCGTGGAGCGCCGCCAGCGCCTCCTCGACCACACCGGCCGCGATCCCCACGCGCCCGGCGTGCACCGCCGCGATCGGCCCGCCCTCGGCCGCCAGCAGCACCGGGACGCAGTCCGCGACCTGCACGGCGAGCGCCCGTCCGGTCAGCTCGGTGACGAGCGCGTCCACGTCCCGCAGCTCGGCTCCCGCCGGCGTCCGCTCGTCCACCACGCCGACGTCGCAGCCGTGGACCTGCCGCATCAGGTGCACCGCACCGGTCGGGACGTCGATCGCCTGCGCCAGCCGCTGTCGGGCGCGCCCGAGCGCGGACGGCAGGTGCGGTCGACGGTGCGAGAGGTTGCCCGCCGCCCGCCCCGTGAACCAGGCGTCCACGCCGGGCGCGAGATCGACACCGTCGGCGAGAGCGGCCGTCGTCGGCGCGCTGCTCACCGGAGGAACGACGGTATGTCGAGGTCGTCCTCCACCTCGATCCGCACCGCCGGCGTGACCGGCTCCGGACGGAACACGTCCTCGCCCTCCTCGACGGCCCTCTCCCCCTCGCCGGGGGCGGCCGGCGCGGGCCGCTCCTCGCTCCGGCGGTCACTCACGAACGCGCCCTGCTGCTCCATCGACTCGTCGAAGCCGGCCGCGATCACCGTGACCTTCACCTCGTCGCCGAGGCTGTCGTCGATCACCGCACCGAAGATGATGTTGGCTTCCGGGTGCGCGGCCTTCGTGATCACCTCCGCGGCCTCGTTCACCTCGAAGAGGCCGAGGTCGCTCCCACCGGCAAGCATCAGCAGCACCCCGCGCGCGCCGTCGATCGACGCCTCCAGCAGCGGCGAGGAGATCGCCGCCTGTGCCGCCTCGAGGGAGCGCTCGTCGCCGCGACCCTTCCCGATCCCCATCAGCGCTGAGCCCGCCTCCTTCATCACGGTGCGCACGTCGGCGAAGTCCAGGTTGATCAGCCCCGGCGTGGTGATGAGATCGGTGATGCCCTGGACCCCCTGGAGCAGCACCTCGTCGGCGAGCTGGAACGCGCGCACCACGGACGTCTCGCCGTCCGCGATCTCCAGCAGCCGGTCGTTCGGTATCACGATGAGGGTGTCGACCTCTTCCTTCAGCTCGAGGATCCCGTCCTCCGCCTGGACGTTGCGCTTCCGCCCCTCGAAACCGAAGGGACGGGTGACCACGCCGATCGTCAGCGCCCCGATCTCCTTCGCGATGGAGGCGACGATCGGCGCGCCCCCCGTGCCGGTGCCGCCGCCCTCCCCGGCCGTGACGAAGACCATGTCCGCGCCCTTCAGGACCTCGGTGATCTCGTCCTCGTGGTCCTGGGCGGCCTTCTCACCGATCTCCGGATCCGATCCGGCCCCGAGCCCACGCGTCAGGTCACGTCCGATGTCGAGCTTCACGTCCGCGTCGGACATCAGCAGGGCCTGCGCGTCGGTGTTGATCGCGATGAACTCGACGCCCCGGAGCCCGGCGTCGATCATGCGGTTCACCGCGTTCACGCCACCGCCACCGATGCCGACCACCTTGATGACGGCGAGGTAGTTGTGCGGGGTCGA
>CAZADJ010000232.1:0-4000 GCA_964483845.1 uncultured Actinomycetota bacterium
CGGTGGGCTTCACCGCTGGTCTCCTACTCGAAGGTGGTCACCATGCGGATCGGGTGCTCGTCGCGCGTCTCGAGGATCTCCAGCGCGCGTGGGAACTCGTCGATCGTCAGCCGGTGGGTGATGGACCGCGACAGATCCAGGCGTCCGCCCTCGAGGAGGTCCATCAGCTCGTTGAGGTCCTGGCCCGTGGAGCCGAAGGACCCCACCACCTCGAGCTCCTGGGAGACGAACAGCGCCTCGGGCATCAGCGTCATCGGCGCCGGGGTCAAGCCCACGATCGTGGCGCGCCCGCCCGGCTTCAGCGACTTCGCCGCCTGGCTCACGGTGTCCGGGTGTCCGACGAACTCGAGGGAGCGGTCGACGCCACCGTCCGTGAGCTCGCGGACGCGGCGGTGGGCGCGCCCGTCGGAGCCGTCCACGACCTCGTCGGCGCCCCACTCGCCGGCCCGCTCGAGGTTGACAGGATCGAGATCCACCCCGATCACCCACGCCCCGGCCATCTTCGCGAGCTGGACGGCGTGCATGCCGAGGCCGCCGAGCCCGAAGATCGCGCAGGTGACCCCGGCACCGACCCCCCCGCGCTTCAGGGCGTGGTAGGGGGTCGCGACCGCGTCGGTGAGGATCGCGGCCTGCTCGAACGGGACCGACGGCGGGACGGGGACGAGGAAGGACGTGTCGGCCAGCGCGTACTCTGCCTGGGCGCCGTCGGCGTCCACACCTGGGATGGAGATGTCGGTGCAGATGGCCTCCCGACCCGCCGCGCAGAAGTCGCACTCCCCGCACGGACGGGCCATCTGGAAGGCGACCCGGTCGCCGACCTGCCACTGGGTGACGTCCCGGCCGAGCCCGGCGACGACCCCTGCCGGCTCGTGCCCGAGGATCTGCGGCAGCTCCGGGCCGTGGGGGGTGACCCCCTGGACGACGTGGAGGTCGCTGGCGCAGACCCCGCACGCGCGGACCTCGACGAGCACCTGCCGCGGCCCGGGCTCGGGGACCGGCACCTCGTCGATGCGCACGTCCTCCGGGTCGTCGTCACCCCGGGGACGGTGCAGACGCGCGGCGCGCATCGTGTCTGGGATGGCCATGAACGGGCTCCCGCGTCAGCGCTCGGCGTCCGGTACGTCGTCGTCGTCCGGGTCGTCGCTCGGCCACGGCGGCAGATCCTCGAGGGCCACGCTGTCCCGTCGGACCCCGCGATCGTAGTCGCGCATCCGCTTCGGGTACCCGACCTTGGCCGCGTCGTAGATCGGCGTACCGTGCTTCTGGCACACGGCAGCCGCCTGATCGCGGTCCTTCACCGGCCGGCGCAGGTACTCGCCGTCGGCGGCGACGAGCAGCAGGGTCGTGGAGTAGATCGCCGTCTTCGGCTCGATGTAGCCCTCGACACCGTTGCGTGAGCGCATGAACTCCTCCAGGTCCTTCACCGAGGTGCCGGAGGGATCGGCGGTGCTCTTCGAGGGTGGCTCGCGACGGGTCTCGCCCTTGAACCACGCACGGATACGGTCACGGAAGCTCATCGCGGCCCAGGCTACCAACGCCCGGTCGGCGTCCGCCCCGACCCGCCCAACGTTCGTCGGGGGAGCCGGCTCCCCGGCGACGGTGCCCGCACTACGGTCGATGTGTTCGAGCGTGCGCCCCCGGGGACGGTACGCCCGCCCGCCGTCGAGCTCGTGCTCGCGGGAGGAGGAGCGGTGATCGACTGGCGATCGGCCCTGCTGAAGCGGCTCGCCCGCCGCTTCCACATCGGTGACGACGTGCTGAGGCACCTCTCCACGTTCCAGCGCCTCGGCGAGAAGCTCGAGGTGGAGCCGCCGAAGGAGATGCTGCCCGTCGGGGCACGCACGATCGTCCGCGCGCTGCGGACCCGCAGCGCGGTCCAGATCAGGCCGGACTGGCTCTGGCCGTACTGGCTCGAGCGACAGCTGGATCCAGAGGACCCCGCGTTCGTCCCGCGCGGCCACCTCCCGTTCGCGATGAACGTGACCCACCGGAACTGGACCGCGATCGGCAACGTCTGGTCCCCGTGGGAGGCGATCGTCGACCCGGTCGGGCTCGTCACCCCGGTCGCGGACTCCTGGTCCGTCGACTGGTGGGTGCGCTCCTCGGCTCGGTGGCACCTCCCCAGCCGGGAGAGCGCCGTCCACCAGAAGCTCCGCGGGAACGCCCCGATCGTCGAGACGACCATGGGCGTCCCCGGGGGAGAGGTGGTGCACCGTGCGTACGGCGCGGAGGTCGTCGCCGCGGAACACGTGGCGATCGAGGTCGAGAACCGTTCAGATCAGCCGCTGGACGTCGCCTTCGCGGTCCGTCCCTACAACCCGGAGGGGCTCGCGGTCGTCGAGGACATCGCCGTCGACCGGGAGCGGATCACCGTGGACGATGACACGGCGCTGCTCCTGCCACGTCCTCCCGAGCGGGTCGCGATCTCCTCCTACCACGACGGCGACAGCCTCCACGGGCTGATGGGCGGTGGCGACGACCCGCCGACCGCGCCCCGGAGGGTCCACGACCCCGCGGGGTTCGCCCAGGCCGCGGTGCTGTACGCGCTCGAGCCGGGCGGCCGGCTACGCACCGCCGTACCGCTGCCCCCGACACCGGAGCGGACCTCCGTCCGGCTGGTCGAGCACCTGCCCGACGTGGACGAGGTCGAGCGGGGCTGGGACGACACCGTCGACCGTGGCGTGGCCGTGGACCTCCCCGACGCGCGGCTCCAGGAGGCGGTGGAAGCGAACCGCGCGTACATGCTGCTCCTCCACGACCCGGGAGACATCACCGCCGGGCCCGCGACGTACCACCGGTTCTGGTTCCGTGACGCCGCCTACCAGCTCCTCGCGCTCGACCGGTGGGGCTACCACGACGAGGCCGCCGACGTCCTGCGCTCGTACCCGGGGCGACAGCGCGGCGACGGGTTCTTCTACAGCCAGTGGCGGGAGTGGGATGCGAACGGGTCGGCGATCTGGGCGATCGCGGAGCACCACCGTCTGACCGGGGACGATGAACTGCTCGAGCGTCTGGCGCCCTCGGTCCGTCACGGGGTGAACTGGATCGAACGGGCACGCCACGGACGTGTGCGCCGCGTGGACATCCGGCGCACGACCCGCGACGTCCACGGGCTGCTGCCCGCGGGGATCTCCGCCGAGCACCTGGGGCCGTACGACTTCTACTACTGGGACGACTTCTGGGCCCTCCGCGGCGTACTCGACGCCGCCTACGTCGCGCGGCAGGTGGGACAGCCCGAGGCTGCCCGTCGCATCGAGGATGGGGCCGAGCGCTTCCGCGACGACATCCTCGCCTCGCTCTCGAGCGCCCGACGACGGGTCGGGGAGGACCTCATCCCCGCCGGTCCGTTCCGCGAGCCCGACGCGGGGATGATCGGCTCGCTCGTCGCGTGCCACCCCCTCGGCCTCCTCGACGGCGACGACCCGCTCATCGTCGGGACCCTCCAGGCGCTCCGGGAGCGGTTCTGCCTCGGTCCGGCGTTCTTCCAGGCGATCGCGCACACTGGCCTGGGAACGTACCTGACCCTGCAGCTGGCGTTCGTGGAGCTCGTGCGGGGCGAGACGCGCGCCTGGGACCGTCTGCAGTGGCTGCTCGACGCCGCGACCCCGACGTGGACGTGGCCGGAGGCCATCCACCCCCAGCTCCCCGGGGGGTGCATGGGCGACGGCCACCACGGGTGGGCCGCCGCCGACATGCTCAACTTCGTGCGCTGCGTCCTGCTCCGCGAGGATCGCGACGGTTCGGTCGCGCTGCTCTCGATCCTGCCGCCCGAGTGGCGCGGCGAGCCGTTGCGTGTCCGGGGAGCGCCGACCCACCACGGCCGGCTCACCTACGAGCTCGCCTGGGACGGGGACCAGGCGCTGCTCGCCTGGGAGTGGGACGGCCCGGGCGCGCCGCTGCGCGCCCCGGGGCTCGACCCCGACTGGACGGGGACGGCTCGGGCAGGCGAGGCGAAGTTCGACGTCACCTGAGCACCGGCGACGTGTCACCCGTGTCGCGC
>CAZADJ010000233.1:0-3986 GCA_964483845.1 uncultured Actinomycetota bacterium
TACCGCTGTCGCTACTTGAGCGACAGGTCGTGTCCTGGTCGCTACCGCTGTCGCTACTTGAGCGACAGGTCGTGTCCTGGTCGCTACCGCTGTCGCTCCTCGAGCGACAGGTATGAACTTGTGGGCCTCGTCGTGCGGTGTGGTCCGCTCACGCGGACCGCTGACGGCCTACTTCGAGTACAGCTCGACGATGAGCTGCTCCTCGACCGGCACGTCGATCTGGTTGCGCTCCGGCAGCCCGACGACCTCGATGCGACGGGCGTCGACGTCGGTGCGTAGCCAGTCCGGCACCGGGTGGCGCCCGAAGATCTCGAGCGCGCCGATGATCTGGGTGATGTTCTTGGACTTCTCCCGGATCTCGACCGTCTCGCCGATGCGGACCCGGTAGCTGGGGATGTTCACCGTGCGCCCGTTCACCGCGACGTGGCGGTGGCGGACGAGCTGGCGCGCCTCGTCACGCGAGCGGGCGAGCCCGCCGCGGTAGACGACGTTGTCCAGGCGGGTCTCCAGCAGCCGCAGGAGGTTGTGCCCGGTCAGGCCCTCCATGCGTGTGGCGTCCTCGTAGTAGCCACGGAACTGGCGCTCGAGCACCCCGTAGATCCGCCGCGCCTTCTGCTTCTCGCGCAGCTGGACCAGGTACTCGCTCTCACGCACGCGGCCGCGGCCGTGCTCGCCCGGTGGGTACGGACGCAGCTCGACCGGACACTTCGGCGAGTCGCACTTGGTGCCCTTCAGGTACAGCTTCTGCCGCTCGCGGCGGCAGAGCTTGCAGTCGGGGCCGGTGTAGCGGGCCATCTCGTTCCTCTGAGCTCTCTGGGGTACGGCGGTCGGGTGTCGGGGTCAGACGCGGCGGCGCTTGGGCGGACGGCAGCCGTTGTGCGGCACCGGGGTGACGTCCTTGATGCCGAGGACCTCGATCCCCGCGGCCGCGAGGGTCCGGATCGCGGTCTCCCGACCGGCGCCGGGACCCTTCACGTAGACGTCACACTTGCGTACCCCGTGTTCGAAGGCCTCCTTCGCGGCCTGCTCGGCGGCGAGCTGCGCCGCGAACGGGGTGGACTTGCGGCTCCCCTTGAAGCCGGCGTTCCCGCCCGAGCTCCAGGCGATCACCGCGCCCTGCAGGTCGGTGAAGGTGATGATCGTGTTGTTGAACGTCGACTTGATGTGCACGATCGCGTGGGCGACGTTCTTGCGCTCACGTCGCTTGCCTCGCGCCTTGCGGGGGTTCGCCATGTCCGGGTGACTCCTGGTTCGCTCGTCGTGGTCGACCGTCGCTGGATCACTTGCGCTTCACGGCCTTGCGGATCCCACCCACCGCCTTGCGCGGACCCTTGCGGGTGCGGGCGTTCGTGTGGGTGCGCTGCCCGCGGACCGGCAGGCCGAGACGGTGACGGATGCCCTGGTAGCTGCCGATCTCGATCTTGCGCTTGATGTTGTTGGCGACCTCGCGGCGCAGGTCCCCCTCGACGCGGTAGTACTCGTCGATGTGGGTACGGATGTGCTGGATGTCCGCGTCGGTCAGCTCCATCACCCGCGTGTCGGGGTCCACCTCAGCGGCCTCGACGGTCTGCTGGGCACGCGTCGGGCCGATCCCGTAGATGTAGGTCAGCGCGACGACCACCCGCTTGTCGCGGGGCAGGTCGACGCCGGCGATCCGTGCCATCTCGAACTCCTGTCGGTTCTCGCTACGGCTGTCGCTACTCGAGCGACAGGTCCTAGCGGCCCTGGCGCTGCTTGTGGCGCGGGTTCTTGCAGATCACCATCACCCGCCCGCGCCGGCGGATGATCTTGCACGCGTCACACATGCGCTTCACGGATGGGTGGACCTTCATCGTCTCGCCCTCCCGTCGTCACTTGTACCGGTAGGTGATGCGGCCACGGGTCAGGTCGTAGGGCGAGAGCTCCACGATGACCCGGTCACCGGGCAGGATCCGGATGTAGTGCATCCGCATCTTCCCGGAGATGTGGGCCAGCACCTTGTGGCCGTTCTCGAGCTCGACTCGGAACTGGGTGTTGGGGAGCGCCTCCACGACGGTCCCCTCGACCTGGATGGCCTCTTCCTTCTCCGCCACGTGTTCCTCGTCGTCGGGCTCGCTGGTCGGTCGGGTCGTTCTCTTCTTCGATCGTCGTCCTCGTCCACCGCCACGCCACCGTCGCGCGGGCACGCCGTCAGCGCGTCGCCCGGACGGTCACCCGTCGCCGACCCGGTCCCGCGCGGTCGCCAGCACGGCGCCGGGGTCGCGGATCGACGGGGAACGTGACGAACGGCCCCGCTCCAGCGGGGCCGGACGAGAGCAGGCTACCAGCAGCCCGCGGGACCGTCCAACGGCGCCCAGCGGGCCCGCAGGCGCCCGGGACCGCTCACGTGCGCGCCGCTTCGGCCTCCAGCGGCCAGGCCGGCTCGTCGCTGCGCGCGGTCAGCACCCAGGGCCCGTCCCCCGTGATGGCCAGCGTATGCTCCCAGTGCACCGACGGCGAGCCGTCGGCGGTGACGACCGTCCAGCCGTCGTCCAGGGTGCGCGTCGCCGCGCCGCCGAGGTTGAACATCGGCTCGATCGCGATGGTCCAGCCCTCCGACAGCTTCATCCCGCGGCCCGCGCTGCCGTAGTTGGGCACCGCCGGGTCCTCGTGGAGCGCCCGTCCGATGCCGTGACCGACGTACTCACGCACCACGCCGTAGCCGGGGTCGGCGGCGTGCGCCGCGATCGCGTGGCCCACGTCGCCGAGCCGGTTGCCGGCCTGCGCCGTTCGGATGCCGGCCCACAGCGCCTCGTAGGTGGTGTCGACGAGAGCACCCAGCTCCTCGGAGATGGCCTCCTCCCCGCCGACGACCCACGTCGCCGCGGAGTCCCCGTGGAAGCCGTCGACGATCGCGCCGATGTCGAGCTTCAGCAGATCGCCCTCGTCGAGCCGGACCTCCGCCGAGGGGATGCCGTGGACGATCTCGTGGTTCACCGACGCGCAGATCGAGGCCGGGAACCCCCGGTAGCCCTTGAACGACGGCGTCGCCCCGGCGTCGCGGATGGTCTCCTCGGCGATGCGGTCGAGGTCCAGGGTCGTCATCCCCGGCACCACCGCGTCGCGCAGGCGCTCGTGCGTCCGGGCCACGACCGCCCCGGCCGCTGCCATCTTGTCGATCTCGGAGCGGGACTTGCGGATGATCATGCGTGGCGCCTCCGGGCCGCGTCGCCACCGCGGGCGTGCGCGTCGAGGATCGACAGGGCCTCGGCGGAGACCTCGTCGGGGTCGCCGAGCGCGTCGACGTCGCGCAGGAGGTCACGCTCCTCGTAGAAGTCCTCGACCGGCGCCGTCTGCTCCCGGTAGACCTCGAGGCGGTTGCGCACGACGTCCTCGCGGTCGTCCTCGCGCTGGACCAGCCCCGATCCGCACGCGTCGCAGACCCCCTCCTCGTCGGGGGGGTCGACGTCGAGGTGGTACACGGCGTCACACTCGGGGCAGACCCGCCGCCCGGCGATGCGGCGCACCACCTCGTCGTCGCCGATCTGGAAGCGGAGCACGACGTCCAGCGGGCGGCCGAGCTCGGCGAGCTGGTCCTCGAGCGCCTCGGCCTGCGGGACCGTGCGCGGGAAGCCGTCGAGGAGGAAGCCGTCGGCTGCGTCGTCCTCGCGGAGGCGGTCGGCGACCATCCCGATCACGACGTCGTCGGGGACCAGCTCGCCGGCGTCCATGTACGACTTGGCCCGCGCGCCGAGCTCGGTCCCACCGTTCACGTTCGCGCGGAAGATGTCCCCGGTCGCGATGTGCGGGATCCCGTACGTCCGCGACAGTCGCGAGGCCTGGGTGCCCTTCCCGGCGCCGGGCGGCCCGAGCAGCACGGCCCGGATCGAGCCCCGGCCGCTGTCCCGGTGGCCGGACGATGTGCTCGTGCTCGCGGCGACGCTCACGGGGACGTCAACCTCCTCTGGGGATCAGGTCAGGAAGCCCTCGTAGTCACGCTGCAGCAGCTGGCTCTCGATCTGCTGCAT
>CAZADJ010000234.1:0-3976 GCA_964483845.1 uncultured Actinomycetota bacterium
GTGAAGGGCGGCGACTACCGCTCGCGCGAGGCCAACGTCTACCGCCTGGCGCAGATCAGCCTCGAGATCATCGACCAGGCGGTCGCCCAGGGGGTGCCGTTCGCGCGCGAGTACGGCGGGCTGCTCGACACGCGCTCGTTCGGTGGTGCGCAGGTCAAGCGCACCTTCTACGCGCGCGGCCAGACCGGCCAGCAGCTCCTCCTCGGCTGCTACCAGTCGCTGCTGCGCCAGGTGCACGCGGGCACGGTCACGATCCACCCGCGCACCGAGATGCTCGACGTCGTCACGGTCGACGGCCGCGCCGTCGGGGTCGTGGTCCGCGACCTGCTCACCGGCGAGATCACCTCGCACTCGGCCCACGCGGTCGTGCTGGCGACCGGCGGCTACTCCAACGCGTTCTTCCTCTCCACGAACGCGGTGAACAGCAACGCGACCGCGATCTGGCGCGCCCACAAGAAGGGTGCGCTGTTCGCCAACCCGTGCTTCACGCAGATCCACCCGACGTGCATCCCCCAGTCCGAGGACTTCCAGTCCAAGCTCACGTTGATGAGCGAGTCGCTGCGCAACGACGGGCGGATCTGGGTGCCGGAGGACCCCGACGACGACCGCCCGCCGCACGAGATCCCCGAGGCGGACCGCGACTACTACCTCGAGCGCATGTACCCGGCGTTCGGCAACCTCGTCCCGCGCGACGTCGCCTCCCGCGCAGCCAAGCGCATGGTCGACAAGGGCCACGGGGTCGGCCAGCGTGACAACGGCGTCTACCTCGACTTCGCGGACGCCATCGGTCGGATCGGTCGCGACGCGATCGAGGAGCGCTACGGCAACCTCTTCGAGATGTACGAGCGCATCACCGGCGAGGACCCCTACGAGGTGCCGATGCGCATCTACCCCGCGCCCCACTACACGATGGGCGGGCTGTGGGTCGACTACAACCTCATGACGACGATCCCCGGCCTGTACGCGATCGGCGAGGCCAACTTCTCCGATCACGGCGCCAACCGCCTCGGCGCCTCCGCACTGATGCAGGGGCTGGCCGACGGCTACTTCATCATCCCGGCGACGATCGGCGACTACCTCGCTCCGATGCTCGGCGAGGATCCGGTCGACGCCGACCACGAGGCGTTCACCGCGGCGGAGCAGGCGATCCGCGACCAGGTCGACACGTTCCTGTCCACCAGGGGCACCCGGTCGGTGAGCTGGTTCCACCGCGAGCTCGGCAAGATCGTCTGGGAGCACGTCGGCATGGCCCGCAACGCCCCCGGCCTGGAGAAGGCGGTGTCGGAGATCCGCACGCTGCGCGAGGAGTACCACGACGACGTGCGGGTCCTGCCGGAGGACGGGGACACGCTGAACCAGGCGTTGGAGCGCGCCGGCCGTGTCGCGGACTTCTTCGAGCTCGCCGAGCTGATGGCGCTCGACGCGCTCCACCGGGAGGAGTCCTGCGGTGGGCACTTCCGCGAGGAGCACCAGACCGAGGGCGGGGAGGCGCTGCGCCGCGACGACGAGTTCTCCTTCGTCTCCGCGTGGGCGTTCGACGAGCTGGGCGAGTGGGACCTGCACCGGGAACAGCTGACGTTCGAGTACGTCGAGCCGACGACCAGGAGCTACGAGTGATCCGGCGGACGACGCACGCAGCGGACCAGGGGAGGCGCCGGTGAGGATCACGCTGCACGTGTGGCGGCAGGAGGGTCCCGACGCGTCCGGCCGGTTCGAGACCTACGTCGCCGACGAGGTCACCGGCGAGATGTCGTTCCTCGAGGTGCTCGATCAGGTGAACGAGAAGCTGATCGACGAGGGCGCGGTGCCGATCGCGTTCGACAGCGACTGCCGTGAGGGCATCTGCGGCTCGTGCGGCGTGATGATCGACGGTCGAGCGCACGGTCCGCAGACGGGCACCGCGACCTGCCAGCTGCACATGCGTCAGTACGAGGACGGGGACGAGATCGTCGTCGAGCCGTTCCGTGCCAGCGGCTTCCCGATCATCAAGGACCTGGTGGTCGACCGCCGCGCCTTCGACCGCATCATCGAGGCGGGGGGCTACATCTCCGTGAACACCGGCGAGGCGCCCGACGCGAACCTCATCCCGGTGCGCAAGGACCTCGCCGACCGCGCCTTCGACGCGGCGACGTGCATCGGCTGCGGAGCCTGCGTCGCCGCCTGCCCGAACGGCGCCGCGCAGCTGTTCACCGCCGCGAAGGTGTCGCACCTGAACATGCTCCCGCAGGGCCAGCCCGAGCGCTACGACCGCACCGTCGACATGGTCGAGGTGATGGAGCGCTACTTCGGCTCGTGCACGAACTACGCGGAGTGCGAGGCAGCCTGCCCGAAGAGCATCTCGATCGACTTCATCGCGATGATGAACCGCGACTACCTGAAGGCGCAGTTCCACAGCCGTCGGACCAGCGCCTGACGTCGCTGTGACCCCACCCTCCGGATCCCCGCCGCCCGGCCAGCCCGGCACTCCCCGGTCCGCCGAAGGAGACCGCGGAGGCGGTCGGCCACCCGACCCGTCCGCCGGCGACGAGGGGAGCGAGGTGGCCGGACGCCGGCGTCGTCGTCGGCGTCTCGCCGGCATCGGCATCGTCGGCGTCCTCGTGCTCGTCGCGTTCGCGGCGCTGCTGGTCCCGTCGCCGGAGCGTGAGCGCGACGGCGAGGCGGTGGCCCTCATCCACCTCGAGGGGGAGATCCGTGGTGCCGCCGGCGATCCGTTCGGTGCGGCGGCGATCACCCCCGCGATCGTGCGCGAGCGCGTCGAGCAGTCGGTCGGCGATCCCCGGGTCGCGGCGATCGTGCTGCGGGTGGACTCGCCCGGCGGGACGGTCGCCGCGTCGCAGGAGATCCTGGAGATCATCTCCGAGGTGGACCTGCCGGTCGTCGTCTCGATGGGCGACCAGGCCGCGTCCGGCGGGTACTACGTCTCCATCGGGGCGGACCGCATCGTCGCGCAGCAGGGCACCCTGACCGGCAGCATCGGCGTGATCAGCCTGCTCGTCGACGTCTCCGAGCTGCTCGACGAGTTCGGGATCGACGTCGAGACGGTGATCTCCGGTGAGCACAAGGACATGTTCGTGCCCCTCGGGGTCACCGACGAGCAGCGGGAGCTGATCCAGGACCTGTCCGACCGTGCGCACGCCCAGTTCGTCGCGGCGATCGCCGAGCACCGCGACATGAGTCCGTCCGAGGTCGAGGCGCTCGCGACCGGCCAGCTGTACGACGGCGAGCAGGCGCTCGACCTCGGCCTGATCGACGCGGTCGGGGGTCTGGAGCGGGCGATCGTCGAGGCCGAGGAGCTCGCGGGGATCGAGGACGCGGCCGTGATCGAGCTGCGCCCCGGGTTCCTCGAGGTCCTCCTCGGCGGACCGGGGGTCCGTGCGGACCGGCTCGGTGACGCCCTGCGCCGGCCGGGGGAGGTCGACCGGACGGTGGAGGTCCTGCGCGAGCTGCTGGGTCGACACGCGGTCCTCCGCTACCGCGCACCGTGACCGCACCGGATCAGAGACGATCGAGGCGTCGATGAGCGACACGACCGGCGGCGAGCCACCGGAGCACGGTCCGGGCACAGCGGTCCCCGCGACGGGAACGCCGGAGCCCGAGGGGTTCTTCGAGACCATCGTCGGCGTGATCACCGCGCCCGTGGACACGCTGCGGCGGATCACGCACCACCCACGCATCGTCTGGGCGGTGGTGGTGCTGATCGGTGTCGCGCTGCTGAACGGCGTCGTCGGCGCCGGACAGTTCGAGTCGCAGCTCGAGGCGGAGCCCGCCCTCCGCGAGATGCTGCCTGCTGAGGTCGACCGGATCGGATCGGGGACGTGGATGGCCTTCGGCCTCACCGTCGCCCTGCTCGGCACCCTGATCGGGGCCGCCGCCGTCCACCTCGCCGCGAAGCTCCTGAGCGGGACGGGGACGTTCGGCGGTCAGTTCGCCGGCTTCGGGATCGCCTACTTCCCGATGGCGTTCGGCGTCGTCGGGG
>CAZADJ010000235.1:0-3975 GCA_964483845.1 uncultured Actinomycetota bacterium
GCGAACCCCGAGGCGCTGGACGACTACCTGGAGATCGCCGGGGCGGACACCTGACGTTCCGCACGGTCGGCTGCGGGACCTCCACGTCCGGACGGGAGGGCGGGAAGCTCCCCGCGCTCAGCGCCACCGCTCGAACGCGAAGGACCGGGCCGAACGCCGGGGCTGGGCACGGGCCTCGAGCAAGACCCGCCGTCCCTCGTCCGACCGCGTGTAGACGAGGTCCCCTCCCCCGACGTAGCGCGACCACGCCGACGCGTACGCATCCGCCGACGACCGGTTGACCCCGAGCGCGTCGGGGACGGGGTGGTAGCTCGGCCGGCCGATGCGGCCCCGTACGAGCTCCCGGAGGGGGAGCCACACCGCCCGGAGCGGCACGCTCGGCAGTCGGCCGTCGGTGCGGCGGATGAGGTAGCGGGGGTCACGGATCGGGCCGACCGCCTGCTCGTACGCGGCGACGAAGGCGGCGGCGTCCTCCGGAGACGCGTAGTCGAGCAGGACCTCGAGCGACTGGTCCGGGTGAGCCCGTACGCGGACGTACTCCGGGTGGAGGTGCGGGGAGACGAGGTCCGCGCCCTGCAGCCCGTCCAGCACGGCGTGGCCGATGTCGCGGAGGATGGCGTCTGGAGGCTGCTCGACGAACAGCATGCGACCGAGGTCTCGCAGCGTGCGCCAGTTCAGTGCCAGACCACCCGCCGCCACGCCGGCAGCGACGACACCGCTCGCGACCAACCCGGCCCCCTCGAGCAGCGTGTTCACCCCGAACCACGCCGCGAGGACCGCGATCCCGCCGAACACGAGCGCCGTCCGCGCGAGGAGCGCCCGCAGCGTCTCGGAGACCGTGTGGACGGTGCGGATGCGGAGGTCACCGGGGTCGATGCGGGCCGCGCGCGTCTCGAAGTTGTCGTAGGGCTCACCGATCCCCCAGAGGTCGTAGGAGCGGTCGCGGTCCCCGATGGCAGCGAGGCTCCGGTGCGTGTGCCGCTCGAAGGGGACCCGCTTCAACGGCCGGAAGGCGAGGTCGGTCGCGAGCTCCTGCGAGACGTGGATCACCCCGCGGGCGACCTGGCCAGTGTGGCGCTCGGCGATCCCGGGAGCATCCCCGACGGCGACCGCGTCCGTGATGAGGGTCGCCGCAGCCGCCGCGCGCTCGAGGCGTCTGCGGGCACCCGGCGGGGGCACGATCCCCCAGATCCGCCCGTGGCGGCGCACGAAGCGCTCCAGGTCGCGGTCACCGCGCGGGTGATCGGGGGCGACGCAGACGACGTCCCAGTTGTGCGCGACCTTCCGCGGCCAGCCCGGGTGGAGGCGGACCGAGCGGCCGCGCAGCTGCTGGACGCCGGTCGAGGTCGTGACCGACGTGAGGTCCACGAGCGTGTTCAGGCTGAGCGCGTCCCACCCCTCCCCGAAGATGCCCCGGGTGCCGACGAGGCAGCGCGTGACACCGGACTCGAACACCTCGGTCAGGAGCTGCACGTAGGTCCGCGACGACCAGTCCGGGCCCTCACCGACGATCTCGAGGGCCAGCGGGTCATCGGTGTCCCGGTAGCTGCAGCGCGCGTCGAGACCGTCCACGCTCAGCTGGGCGTTCAGATCGGCGACCAGCTCGTCGCCGTGGTCGCGGTCGACCAGCACGGTTCGTCCGGTGATGAGCATGGGGTCGAGCGCGTTCGTGTCCGGGTCAGCGACCAGCGCGTCGAAGACCCGGTGGGCCGAGCCGGCATCGTGGTCGAGGCCGTCACCGACCCTGGCGACCGCGGAGGACATCTCCGCGAAGTCGGTCACGATCACGGCGCGGAGACGGTCGCCGAGATCCTCGCTCTCGCGCGCGAGGAGGTCGCGAACGGCGTCGTCCTTCGCCGCGCTGAACGCGAGGATCATGTCCCCCGCCGAACGCCCGTGGCGGAGCCCGCGCTCGGTCAACGTCACGCCGAAGCCCCGGAGGGCCTGGCGCAGCTCCGCCAGCGTCTCGTGGTCGTCCTCCTCCCCGCTGACGGCGAGCACGTCCAGCCCGAAGCGCTCGACCAGCTCGAGCTGGTCGTCGAAGCTCAGCTCACCCTCCGCGTCGGCCGGCAGCGGTAGCCCGGACGGCCAGGCGTCGACCGAGGCGAGCCACCGGACACGGGCGATCGCGGCCGCCGGTCGCTCGCGCAGCTCTGCCGCGAGCCGGTCGGCCCGCTCGTCCGGCCCACCTCCCCCGAGGAGGCTGTCCAACGCCCAGTCCGTCAGACGGGCATCGTCGAGCACACGGCCGATCGCGGCGGCGAACGCCCCGCGTGCATCATCGAGGACATCACGCTCACGCTCGGTCGGGCGCACGAACCAGGCGAGGTCACGGAAGGGCGCGAGGTCACCCTCCTTGATCACCGCCGGCAGGGGCACCTCGAAGTCGACGTCCCCGAGGAGCGACGTGTAGTTGTCGTACGACATCCGGTCGTCGGGGTCCGGCAGCGTGGCGGTCAAGCCGACGACCCGCGCCCCGTCGCCGATGCGGTCGAGGAGGGCCCGGACCACCATCGCCCAGTGGTCGAGGAGGTGGTGGCACTCGTCGAGGACGACCGTCCGGACGCCGTGCTCCGTGAGGCGGTCGAGCGTGGCGAGCGCGTTCGCGTGCAGGAAGCGGTCGACCGGAGCGCCGCCGCGGAGCAGCCGCCGACGCTCGGCGCGGACCCGGCGGCTCACCTCACGACGGAAGTTGCCGCGGTGGTTGTCGCGCATGCGCTGGATGCGCTCGCGAGCGGCACCGCGGTCCTCCGTCTGGCCGTGCTCCACGAGGTCGTCAACCCAGCGGTCGATCGCCGCGGTCCTCAGGTCGCTGCCCGCCCGCTCCTGCGTGGAGATGACCTGGTACGTGAGGACGTTGATGGCGGACAGGCGCTCCGGGTCCATGCTCGTGGCGCGGCGCGCTACCTCGGGGTCGGCGAACATCGTCAACTCGCCGACCCACTGCTTCTGGATGGTGGTGGTCGGGACGAACACGACCGCGGGAGCCGCGAACCGCCTCACCAACTCGATCCCGACGATGGTCTTGCCCGAACCCGGTGGCGCGACGAGGTGGAAGGTCCGCTGGTCCGACTCCGAGATGGCCGTCTCCACCCGGGACAGCATGAGCCGCTGGTACGTGCGCCAGGGGTGGCGGAACCCGAGCTCACTGAGCAGCGCCCCCGCGTCCGTCAAGCGCGCCTCCATGCGTCCTGTCGTCCCGGTGGGCATCATGGCAGCGATGGTCCGCTTGTCACCCGCACGTCTCGCCGCCCGGCTCGCTCCACGCGGACTCCCCGGAGCGCGGAGGGTGCTCGGCGCCGGGCTGAACCACGTCTTCGGTCCGCCGCCGTTCGACCCGGACCGGCACGCCGGCGACCCCGGGCTCTTCGGGCCCGGCTCGGCTTCCTGGCGGGTGATCGGCGAGCCGGCGGCGATCGTCGGCGGGGTCCGTGCGCTGCTGGTGCAGCTGCTCCACCCGCTCGCGATGGCGGGCGTCGCCGACCACTCCGGGTTCCGCAACGATCCGATCGGGCGCCTGCAGCGCACCTCCGCCTACGTCGTGACCACCACGTTCGGGGCGACGGACGAGGTGCTGCGCATCGCCCGGCTCGTGCGCCGCACCCACGCGACCGTCGCGGGGGTCGCGCCCGACGGGCGCCCGTACCGTGCCGACGACCCCCACCTGCTGGCCTGGATACAGGCGGCGCTGACGTCCAGCTTCCTCGCGACGGATCGCGACTACGGCACCGAACCGGTCGACGGGGCCGCCGCCGACGCGTTCGTCGCGGAACAGTCGTACGCGGCCGCACTGCTCGATCCGCGCGTGGACGTCGACGCCATCGCCGCGGATCCGGAGGCACGAGCTGCGCTGCGTGCGCGCGCCCTGCCGCTGCCGATGGTCGAGGAGGAACGACTGCCGCGAACCGTCGACGGGCTCACGGAGCAGCTCGCCGCCTACGAACCCGAGCTGGAGGTGGACGCGCAGGGTCGCGA
>CAZADJ010000236.1:0-3973 GCA_964483845.1 uncultured Actinomycetota bacterium
CGGTCCTCGATCCGCGCGTCCCGGATGAGGTCCTCGAGGTGCGCGTAGGCACCGAAGGCGGCGACGCGGCCGACCAGAGGAGCGACACGCTCGTCGGCCGCAGCGACGAGGGCGAACGAGCCCCCGAACGAGAAGCCGACCACCGTCACCGGGCCGAGCGTCGCCGCGTGGGCGTGGAGCGCGCGGATCGCGCCGGCGATCCGCCCGACGTCACCGGGCTCGAGGCGTCGCCGCGCCAGGGCGAGCTCCGGGGCGAACACGGCCCGTGGTGAGCGGGCGAGGGCGCCGGCCAGGCGCATCAGCCGCGGGTCGCCGACCCCCGCCGGGGTGATCCCGGCGGCGAGGAGGACCGGCGGGGCCGGACGCCGTGGGAGCCACAGCCTGCCGGTGACGTGCCGGCCGTCCACGCGCCCGAGGTCCACGTCGTCCCACCGCGGGCGGATCGCGCTGGGCACGGGCACCCCCAGCCACCGGGCGATGAGCACCGCGGCGCCCCGGCCGCTCACCGGTCGAGCCGTTCGTGAACACCCTCCATGCGGCGAGCCTACGTGGGAGGGACCGCCGACGACGCCCGTGGGCGCCGACGGGCGCCCTCGGCGCCCTGCGTGGGTCCGGGACAGCTACCTTCGACGGTGCTCGGGCCCCTCCCCGCGAGCCCCGGGAGCGATCCGTGACCGATACGAGCAGCGACAGCGACGGCCGTCGCGCCGCGGAGCGGCTCGCGGCGTTCATCAGCCCCGGCCGATCGTTGGACGCGGCCGCGCAGCGCGCAACGGCCGCCGAGGTGCTCGGCTACGAGCTCGTCCTCGACACCCACATCGCGAACCGCGACGGGCTCATGACCCTCGCCGCGTACGGCCGCACCACCTCGACCGTCGGGCTCGGCACCGGCGTGTACCCGGCACTGCTCCAGAGCCCCGTCTCTCTCGCGCAGCAGGCTGCGACCCTCGACGAGATCGTCGGCGGACGGCTCGTGCTCGGGCTCGGGACGAGTCACCGCCCGGTGATCGAGTCCTGGCACGGACGCTCGTTCCCGGAGCGCCCGCTCGCCGCGATGCGGGAGATCGTGAGCGCCGTGCGTTCGCTGTTCCGCGAGGGTGAGGCCCGCGCGGACGGCGAGTACGTGCGCATCGAGGGCTTCTCGTTCCGCGGCTTCTCCCCGCGACCGGACATCCCGATCCACCTCGCGGCGCTCTCGCCCGGCATGCTGCGACTCGCCGGGGAGATCGCCGACGGCGTGGTGCTCTGGTTGTGCGAGCCCGGCTACATCCGGGACGTGGTCGTCCCGGCGATCGCGGAGGGAGCCCAGCGGGCCGACCGGGATCCCGCCGACGTCGAGATCGTCGCCGCGATCAGCTGCGCCCTCACCGACGCGCCGGAGGAGGCACGGCGCCGGTTCCGCCGCACCCTCGTCCCCTACCTCTCCCTCCCCTTCTACCGTCGCATGCTCACACGGGCGGGCCACGGCGAGGACCTGGAGCGCTTCGACGCCGGGATCGACGACGGGGACGTCGACCGGGCGCTCGACGGGGTGTCCGACGCGATGGTCGACGAACTCGCCGCGATCGGTGACGGACGCACCATCCGCGCCCAGATCGACCGGTACCGCGAGGCCGGCGTGACGCTCCCCGGGGTCGGGCCCCTGACGGCCGACGGCACGGCGACGCCGGAGCAGACCCTGGCGGCCGCCGCCGGCCGGACGTCCCCAGGCCGCGGAAGCTGAAACGGCGGCCACGACGCTGTCGGCGCGGCGTTGTAGGCGAGAGCAGCCGCATCTCCGGCGGGACGCACCGGTGGCGACGTGAGTCCGGCCGGCACCGGGGGACACGCGGCCGGGGACGACCGACCGGGCCGCGCACCGGGGGACGCGCACCTGTTGCGGCAGGATGGTGGTGCCCGTGGCGCAGGAGCCGGCGCCCACGGGCCGGAGCCGGGAGCCGCGGACCCGATACCGGCCGAAAGAACCTCACCCATGGCCACCGACGTCGTCTCCACGGCGCTGCGCCGACTCGCGCCGACGCGCCCCTCACCCGAGATCCGCTCCCACACCCCGCCGTCGACGGGCGACGCACCGCCACTGCTCCTCGTCCACGGGGTGATGCACGGCGCGTGGTGCTGGGAGGAGAACTGGATCCCGGAGGCGGTCGAGCGCGGATGGGCGTGCCACGCGGTGGATCTGGCCGGCCTCCGACGGGACGACGAGGACGAGGACGAACGGCGGTGGACCCGGCGTGACTGCGAGGCCGACGTCCGGGCAGCGGTCGCGACCCTCCCCGAGCCCCCGGTGCTCGTCGGCCACTCCACGTCCGCGGTGCTCGTGCAGGACCTGCTCGCCGACGGCGTCGCACGCGCCGGCGTGCTGGTCGCGCCAGTGCCGCCCGACGGCGGGTACAAGTTCCCGCTGAAGGTGCTCGTACGCCATCCGACGGACCTCGTCCGCGTCGGCCTGCTGCGACCGCTGCCGCCGCGCCGCGAGTACCTCCTGTCCGACCGCCTGGACGACGCGACCGCGGCCCGCTACCTGGAGCGGATGGCCCCAGCCTCGGTGCGGACCCAGCTCGAGTTCGGTCTCCCGCGACGTCCCCCGGAGGTCGACGCGCCGGTGCTCGTGCTCGGCGCCGAGGACGACGCCCTCGTCGACCCGGTCGACGTGGTACGCGTCGCCCGCCATCACGGCACGACCGCCAGGATGTTCCGGGGCATGGGTCACTCGATGATGCTGGACGCCGGCTGGCGGGCACCGCTCGAGGTCATGCTCCACTGGCTGCGTGCCGTGCTGCTCGAGGACCCGACGCGACAGGTCACGGCAGGTCCGGGAGCACCTCCTCGAGGAACTCCGTGAGCCGCGCCTCGCCCTCCGACGGCCAGCTCGCGATCAGGTAGCTGAACCCGAGCTCCGCGAGCGCCTCGGCGTCGGCCCGCACCTCGTCCCAGTCCCGGGAGAGGTCGAGGTTCGACGCGCGGCGGATCTCGGTCGGGTCGCGGCCCTGACGCTCGGCGTGCTCGTCGAGGACCGCGCTCAGGTCGCGCAGCTCGTCGACGGTCCCGCCCGCGTGCCAGACGTCGGCGACGCGGGCGGCTAGCGGGATGGTGAGCTGACGACCGCGCGCCCCGATCCAGATCGGGGGGTGGGGGCGCTGGACCGGTCGCGGCGTGTAGCTCGCGCCGCGCAGCGTCACGTGCTCGCCCTCGAGGTCGACCTCGTCCTCGGTCATCAGCCGGCGGACGGTCTCCACCGTCTCCTCGAGCCGGCGGACCCGGGCCGGGACCTCGGGGAACTCGAAGCCGAACGTCCGGTGCTCGCGCTCCTCCCACGCCGCACCCAAGCCGATCTCGAGCCGGCCCTCCGAGACGTGGTCGACCGTGACCGCCTCCATCGCGAGCAGCGCCGGGTAGCGGTACGTCACGCCGGTCACGAGGGTGCCGAGCCGGATACGGTCGGTGGCCGCGGCGAGCGCGGCGAGCAGCGTCCACGCCTCCAGACACGGCCCGTCGGGATCGCCGTACAGCGGCCGGAAGTGGTCGAAGATCCAGACCCCGGTCAGCCCCGCGTCCTCGGCGAGCCGTACGCGGCGCAGCAGCTCCTCCCACGTGAGCTGGTGCTGGGCGGTGTCCAGCCCGTAGTCCACGTCGGTCATCCTCGCCGGTCCGGGCGGTGGTCGAGCACGACCTCGAAGCTCAGCAGCTCCGAGTGGGTCGCCGCCGGGCCGTGCCGGTCGGTCTGGGCGTGACCGCGGCGGAACTCGTCCGACTCGACCCAGCGGCGGAAGTCCTCCTCGGACCGCCAGCGGGTGACGACGAAGTAGCGGTCGTCGTCGCCGGTCGGACGCAGCAGCTGGAAGCCCTCGAAGCCCTCGAGCTTCTCGACCTCACCGGCACGGTTCACGAAGCGCTCCTCGAGCGTCTCGCGCATCTCGGGTGGCACCGTCAGTGCGTTGATCTTGACCACGCTCGGGTTCGGGCGACTACCGCT
>CAZADJ010000237.1:0-3962 GCA_964483845.1 uncultured Actinomycetota bacterium
CGGCTCGGAGCTGGTCGGCCTCTGGCCACCGCGCCCGGTGGACCGATCCGTCGTTCCACCAGGACCAGGCCTCCTCGGCGGCGAACGGCAGGAAGGGGGCGAGGAGTCGCTGGAACACGGAGAGCGCGGTGCGCAGTGCCGCCCGGGAGGATGCCGCTCCGTCGTCGCCGCGGTCCCCGTACGCGCGGTCCTTCACCAGCTCGAGGTAGTCGTCGCAGAGGGACCAGAAGGCCGTCTCGACCGTGCGCAGCGCGAGGGCGTGCTCGTAGGCGTCCAGCGCCGCCGTCGCCTCCTCGACGACGGTCGCGAGGTGGGCGAGGAGCGAGCGGTCCAGCGCGGCGGTGATCGCGGCCGTCTCGTCGACCGTCCCGTCACCGGCGGTCAGGAGGACGAAGCGGGACGCGTGGAGCAGCTTCGTCGCGAGCCGTCGGCCGATCCGCATCGTGTTGCGGTCGACGGTGGTGTCCTGGCCGAGGGAGGCCCGGGCGGCCCAGTAGCGGACGGCGTCCGCGCCGAACTCGTCGAGCAGGGTCTCGGGCGCGTCCGGATCGTTGTCGGCGGACTTCGACAGCTTCTTGCGGTCGGGGTCGACGACGAACCCCGAGATCGCGGCGGTCCGCCACGGGAGCTCGTCGTGGTGGAGGTGCGAACGGACCACGGTGTAGAACAGCCAGGTGCGGATGATCTCGTGGGCCTGCGGTCGCAGGTCCATCGGGAAGACCCGCCCGAAGAGGTCGGGATCGTCCGGCCATCCGCCGGCGATCTGCGGGGTCAGCGACGAGGTCGCCCACGTGTCCATGACGTCGTCCTCGGCCGTGAAGCCGCCGGGGCGGTCGCGCTGGGCCGCGGTGTAGCCGTCCGGTGTGTCGACCTGAGGGTCGACCGGGAGGTGCTCCGGGTCGGCGAGCAGCGGCCTGTCGCGGTCGGGCTGACCGCGCTCGTCCAGCGGGTACCAGACCGGGAAGGGGACCCCGAAGTAGCGCTGGCGCGAGATGTTCCAGTCCGCGTTCAGCCCCTCCACCCAGTCCTCGTAGCGTCGGCGCATCTCCGGCGGTCGCCAGTCCAGCTCGCGGCCGCGGGCGAGCAGCTCGTCCTCGAGCGAGCGGACCCCGACGAACCACTGCCACGAGGTGACGATCTCCAGCGGCCGCTCCCCGTTCTCCCAGAACTTCACCGCCCGGGTCACCGGACGTGGTTCGCCGAGGACCTCGTGCGCGTCGGACAGGAGGGTGACGATCCGACGTCGCGCGGCAGCGACGGTGAGGCCGACGAGCTCGCGGTAGGCCGCGTTCGCCCCGGCGGGGTCGTGGGACGGCCATCCCGGCTCCCCGAACCGGGTCGGCTGGAGACGGCCGTCGTGACCGACGATGGTCCGCAGCGGGAGGTCGAGGTCACGCCACCACGTCATGTCGGTCGTGTCCCCGAAGGTGCACACCATGGCGATGCCGGTGCCTTTCTCCGGGTCGGCGAGGTGGTGCGCGCGGATCGGGACCGGAGCGGCGAACAGCGGGCTCGCGACGGTGGTGCCCACGAGGTCCGCGTAGCGACCGTCGTCGGGGTGGCAGACGAGCGCGACGCACGCCGGCAGGAGCTCCGGGCGGGTCGTGTCGACCGCGAGGGTGCCGCGGTCCGGGTGGTGGAAAGTCAGCCGGTGGTACGCGCCGGGCCGCTCGCGCTCCTCGACCTCGGCGAGTGCGATCCCGGTCGCGTAGTCGACGTCCCAGAGGGTCGGTGCCTCGGCGAGCCGAGCCCGACCGGCCGTGACCAGCTCCCGGAAGGCGAGCTGGGAGACACGCTGGGCGTGGGTGCCGATGGTCGTGTACGTCCGCTCCCAGTCGACCGAGAGACCGATCCGTCGCCACAGGTCGCGGTACGCGGCCTCGAGCGTCGCGGTCATCTCCTCGCACAGCTCGACGAAGCGCCGGCGGGAGACCGCGACCGGCGCGGGCGCGTCCGGACCGGGCGGCTCGACGTCGGGGTCGTACGCGAGCGACGGGTCGCAGATGACCCCGTAGGTCAGCTGCGCGCGACGCTCGACGTTCAGGGAGTTGTCGTCCCACCCCATCGGGTAGAAGACCTCCTCGCCCCGCATCCGCCGGTACCGGGCGATCAGATCGGTCTGCGTGTACGAGCAGACGCTGCCGACGTGGAGGCGCCCCGAGACCGTCGGTGGCGGGGTGTCGATGGAGAACACCTCGTCCCGGGACCGCGTCCGGTCGAAGCGGTACGTGCCGTCGGTCTCCCAGCGGTCGGCCCACCGCTGCTCGAGACCCTCCAGGCGCGGTGCGTCGGGCGGGCCCGCTGACTGCGTCTCGGTCATGTCGTCCTCCTGCAACGTGAAGAGCCCCGGGCGGGTGGCCCGGGGCTCGCGCGTCGCCTGCTCGTCTACGGCGTCAGCGCACGGTCGGCTCCGGCCACCCGTGGCGGCCGGGTACGACGAGGTCCCTGCGCTGATCCGTGTGCGTCTGCATCGTGGGCTGACCGTACGTGCTTGGGTGGTCGGCGGCAAGGGCCGTGACCGGCACGCGCACGTGCGGAGGAGGCAGCACGGTGGTCCCGGACAGCATGGCGTTCGACCGGGCGGCGGCGACCTACGACCGCACCCGGGCCATCCCGCGCACGGCGGTGGACGAGGTGGTGGCGCGGGTCGGCGGCGAGATCGGCCGACGTCGCTGCCTCGAGGTCGGGGTCGGCACGGGCCGGATCGCCCTCCCGCTGCACCGGGCGGGACTGCGCATGGTCGGGGCCGATCTGTCCACGGGGATGCTCGCGCAGCTCGTCGCGAACGCGGGCGGGGCGAGGCCGTTCCCGCTCGTCGTCGCTGACGCGACGCGACTGCCGTTCGGGGACCGTGCCTTCGGTGGTGTGCTCGCCGTGCACGTGCTCCACCTGATCCCCGCGTGGCGGGCGGTCGTGGACGAGGTGGTGCGGGTGGCGGCCGGCGGTGTGCTCATCGTCGGGATCACCGACCTCGGCGAGATCGTGCGCGACATCGTCGCGTCGTTCGCCGACCGTCTCGACCGGACCGGCCGGCGCCACCCCGGCATGACCGACATCACGGACCTCGACGAGGCGATGGCCGACCGCGACGCCGTCGGCCGGTCCCCGGCACCGATCCCCGTGTCGCGGACCGCCACGATCGAGCGGGTCATCGCTGCGATCGAGCAGCAGCGGTGGTCGTGGACGTGGCGCTACGACGTGGAGGACCTGCACGACGTCGCCGGGGAGGTGCGCCGGTGGGCGAGCCGGGAGATCGGGGACCTCGGCACCGAGGTCGAGACGTACGCCGCCATGCGGCTACGCGTGTACGACCTGCCCCCGGGGTGACGGCACCGGGGGGAACGGGGTTCACCGGTCCTCGGCGTGGGGCTGCTGACGGCGTTCGTCGGGACAGTGGAACGGCGGCTCACCGTCGGCCCCGTGGTAGTGGAACGTCTCGCCGTCCACCTCGAGCTCGATGCGGTAGCCGTCGACCAGCGCCTGGGTGTACATCCCACCCGGCTCCGGACAGCCGAGGCTCCCGTCCCTCCAGGTGACGTTCTGTGCGCTCACCACCTCGATCCCGTCCGGGTCCGCACCGGTCCGGTCCGCGAGGTCGTCGATCGCCGTACGGGTGGCCTCGCGGTGGCGCTCGGGGACGTCGGGGTCGTCCATCGGCTCGCCTCCGTCATCGGGTGCGGTCGCTCCGTCGGTCGGGGTCGGGCCGTCCGCACCGATCTCCGGCCCGTCCGCGCCGCACGCCGCGAGTAGTCCGAGCAGCGCGACGACCGCGAGCACGGCGGCGGGCGGGATCGCTCGGCGACCTCGCATCTCAGCCTCCCCCGACATCGGACGACCCACGATCGTGGGCCCGCAGCACCAGCTCGGCGACCAGGTCCGGGAAGTCGAGCCCGATCGCGCGTGCTCCGTCAGGGTAGAGGCTCGTCCCCGTCAGCCCGGGCAGTGTGTTGACCTCGAGCAGC
>CAZADJ010000238.1:0-3921 GCA_964483845.1 uncultured Actinomycetota bacterium
TCGCCGCGATCGCGCTGCGCCTCCCCGACGATGCCGACCTCGTACAGCAGCTCGTAGCGCTCGAGGGTGCGCTCCCCGTCCCACCCGAGCTCCCCGGTGCCGAAGCAGACGTCGATCCGCTCGCGGCGTGACTTCCGGTCCCGAACGTCGACGCCCTCCTCCACCCACTCCTCGAGCGCGGGGAGGATGAGCTCGTCGAGCACGTCGGGTCGGCCGTCGCGGTGGTCCTCCCACGGGAGCAGTCCGTACCAGTCCTGCCACCGGGCGGTCGTCGGGGTCGAACGCTCCTCGACGAGCGCGACGTAGGCCACGCTGACCACCCGCGGCCCGCCGCTGCGCTCGCGCGGGTCGCGCCCGCGGTCCCCGAAGGTGTAGAGCTGCTCGACGTAGCCGAGGTCGAGATCGGTCCGGTCCTCGACCCACCGCCGCAGGCCCCGCTCGAGCGTGCGGTCGCCCTCCAGGTCAAGGGGGCCTCGCGGCAGCGCGGGGGCCTCGGCTCCTCCGACCTGCGCGGCGACGTCGTACTCCGAGGCGGTCGTGAGCACACGGGGCACCTCGTCGGTCACCGCGACGATGACCGCGCTCAGATCGACGGTGACTTCCGGAACCCTGCCCACGAGCCGACGGTAGCCCACACGGTGTAGGGGGCGTGTCAGGCGACGGGAGCGCCCAGCGGGGTGTCGTCGTCCACCTCGAGCAGCCGCACGGTGCCGTCGGGATCGAGCGCGCCCAGCACGAGGAACTGGCTCTCGAAGCCCGCGATCCGCTTGGTCCCGAGGTTGATGGCACCGACGACGCGCCGCTCCAGCAGCTCGTCGCGGTCGTAGTTCCGGATCTGCGCGCTGGTGCGCAGCTCACCCACCACCGGCCCGAAGTCGACCGTCAGGACCCACGCGGGCTTGCGGGCGCCGGCGAGCTCCTCGACATCGACGACCTGCCCCACCCGCAGGTCGACGCCGAAGAACGTCGCGGCGTCGATCTCCGGCTTCCGCTCGAGCCGTGCGGGATCGTAGGGTCGCTCGTCCGGGTCGATCGTGTGTCCCACGGCTCAGGCTTCGGCTGCCAGCTCGCGCGTCCGGGCGATCCACCGGTCCCGGAGCGCCGCGGCGGCTCCCGACGCCAGGACCTCGCGGGCGGCCTCGACGCCCTGGGCGAGGTCGTCCACGACGCCGGCGACGTTCAGCGCGGCCGCCGCGTTCAGCGCGACCACGTCGGCCGGCGGGCCGGGATCGCCCCCGAGCACGCGATCGGCGATCGCGACGTTGTCTTCGACCTCACCGCCCCGCAGTGCCTCCAGCGGCGCCCGGTCGAGCCCGACCGCCTCCGGCTCGAACCGCGTCTCGGTGAGCTCGCCCTCGCGGATCTCCCACAGGCGGCTCGGGCCGGTGATGGTCAGCTCGTCCAGTCCGTCCTCCCCACGGAACACCAGGGCGTGCTCCCGGCCGAGACGCCGCAGGGCCTCCGCCACGATCGGAGCGAGCCGGGCGTCGGCGACGCCGACCACCTGCCGGTCGACCCCCGCCGGGTTCGTCAGCGGACCGAGCACGTTGAAGACCGTCGGCACACCGAGCTCGGCCCGGACAGGAGCGACGTGACGCATCGCCGGGTGGAAGCTCCGAGCGAACAGGAACCCGATCCCGAGCTCCTCGATCGTGCGTGCTGTCGCCGCGGGCGGCAGGTCGATCACCACACCCCAGGCCTCGAGGAGGTCCGCCGATCCGCAGCGCCCCGACGCGGCCCGGTTGCCGTGCTTGGCGACGCGCCCGCCGGCGGCGGCGACCACCAGCGCGGCGACTGTCGAGATGTTGAACGTCCCGGCGCCGTCGCCGCCGGTGCCGCACGTGTCGACCAGTTCCCCCGGGACATCGATCGGCTCGGCGTGGTCGACCATCGCACGCACGAAGCCGGCGATCTCCTCCCCGGTCTCGCCCTTCGCGCGGAGGGCGACGAGGAACGCCGCGATCTGCGGCGCGGTCGCCTCACCTCGCATGATGGTGGCGAGCGCCGCCTCCGCCTCCGGCTCGCTCAACGACTCGCCCCGGATCAGCCCGTCGAGCATCGACGCCCACGGACGCGGATCGGGACCGGCCGGCTCCGTGCCCGCGGGGGCGTTCGGGGTGGACTCGCCCACGGACGACCTCCTCCAGCGCTCGCGTCGACGCTAGCGAGCGGGCCCCGCCCCGTGCGAACCGCCGCCGATCGCGCGGATCCCCCGTCCCGGGGCGCCCCCTTCGCTACGCTGCGCCACGGTCGGGCGGTGGGAGGAGCGCGTCGGTGAGCGATCCGCACGCTGCCGCCACCGGGCGGGAGGACGGCCAGGGGGCCACGTCGGCGCCCCGGGTGCTCGTGGTCGAGGACGACGCCGACCTGGCCAAGATCGTCGAGTTGAACCTCGATCACGCCGGCTACGAGGTCGACCACGCCGCGGACGGCGGCGAGGGGCTCGAACGCGCCCGGGCGGCCCCGCCCGATCTCGTGCTGCTCGACGTGATGATGCCGGTGATGGACGGCTGGCAGGTGCTCCGGGCGCTCAAGACGGGTGAGGACACACGGGACATCCCGGTCGTGATGCTCACCGCGCTGTCCGAGGAGCGGGACGTCATCCAGGGCCACCTCGAGGGCGCGGTCCACTACATCACCAAGCCGTTCGAGATGCGCGAGCTGCTCGACACGGTGCGCTCCGCACTGCAACCGGTCGACGACGCCGAGCGGGACCGCCGGCGGGAGCGGGTCCGCAGCCTGCTGCGCCGGCTCGCCGAGCTCGACGCCGGCCGGACCGCCGAACCCGGGGTGCAGCTGTCGCGGCTGGAGCCCCTCCCCCGGCGGCCACGGGAGCCGGGCCCCGACGAAGCGGACCGAGAGCGGCTCGACGACCTGACACCGAAGCAGCGTCAGCTCGCCGAGGAGCTCGCGCGGGGACGCAGCGCCCGGGAGATCGCCGAGGAGCTGGACGTCTCGCGCAGCAACGTCTACGCGACACGGAAGCGCATCGCGCGCAAGCTGGAGGTGGAGCCCGGCGAGGTCGCCGCCGAAGCACGCCGCCTCGGGCTCTGAGCCGAGCCGGTCACGGGGCCTCCGGCGTCCCCTCCCGGTCGAGCTCGGGCGGATCGTCCATCGCCCGCGGCCCACCGCTGGTCTCACCGGGTGTCGCCGCGACCATCTCCCCACCGGCGAGTCGGTGGAGCTCGACCACCCGATCCACCAGATCGAACGGGTTCACCGGCTTGAGGAGCGCTTCGGTGGTGCCGGCCCAGTCGGCGAGCCACCGGTCCTGTTCGCGGTCCATGAGGATGATCACGGGCGGTGCGGTGGCGCCCGCGAGCTCTGCGGCGGCGCGCATCTCGTACACCACCGAGTAGCCGCCCTCCGGCCGCATGTCACCGTCCATCACGACGACGTCGACGTCGTCCCCGGCCAACCGCTGGTGCGCAGCGGACGCGGACGTCGCCTCGATGACCTCCAGGTCCGGGCGTGACCCCATCGCACCGACGGCACGCGACCGGACCTCGGCGTCCTCCGATGCCACCAGGACCCGCATCAGCCACCCTCCCACGCCGGAGCGCTCAGCTGAAGGAGTCCCCGCAGGCGCAGGAGGCGGTCGCGTTCGGGTTGTGGATGTGGAACCCCGAGGCCTCGAGGCTCTCCTTCCAGTCGACCACCGCGCCGCTGAGGTGCTGCGCCGACTGCTGGTCGACGCGGACCCGGACGCCGTGCTGCTCGTCCTCCTGGTCGTCGAGGAGGACGCGGTCGTCGAAGAAGAGGGCGTACTGCATGCCGGCGCAGCCGCCCGCCTGCACGGCGACGCGGAGCGCGACGTCCTCGCCGGGCTCGTCCTGCTCGGCGAGGAACTCCTTCACCTTCTCGGCTGCGGTCTCGGTGACGGTGATGACGCTCATGGTCAGGTTCGTCCTCGTCTCGGCG
>CAZADJ010000239.1:0-3903 GCA_964483845.1 uncultured Actinomycetota bacterium
CCTCGGCACCCTCGATGCACTATCCAGGAGGGGGCGCGCTCAGTAGCCTCGGAGCGCGGCGACCCCTCGAGTGCGATGGCGACCGAAGCATCCAGCATCCGGGCGCGGTCGGTTGCGCCGTCGACGCCGACCTCCGGACGAGGACGGGGCTCCGTCGACCTCGTCGGTCGCGACGACGAGGTCGCCGCCCTCGAGGCCGAGGTCGACCGGATCGTCGGGGGCTCCCTACGGGTGGTGCTCGTCACCGGCGCGGCGGGGCTCGGCAAGACCCGGCTCGTCTCCGAGGCCGTCCTCCGCCACCGCGATCGGCTCACGGTCCTGTCGGCCCGCGCCTACCGCTGGGGTTCGACGACCTCGCTCGGCCCCTGGATCGAGGCGCTCGACCGCCACCTGCGAGCCGGCGACGCGCCGGAGCACGGGGATCTGCGGCAGCTGGTGGACGGCCTCGCCGCCCCGGCGGACGCCGGCGGGTCGACCGGGGGGCGTGGCCTCCTGCTCGGACGGCTCGTCCAGGTCCTGGACCGGCTCGCTGCGGAGCGGCCGCTGGCCCTGATCCTGGACGACGTCCACCTCGCGGATGCTTCCTCGTGGGAGGCGCTGCGCTACGTGGCGCGGCGGCTGCCGGACGCACCGGTCGGGGTCTTCGCGAGCGCCCGCACGTCCGAGCTGCGACAGGACCCGCTGGCCCAGGAGGTCCTCGTCGGCCTGACCGACGACCGGCTCCTGACCCGCCTCCCCCTGCGCCCGTTGACGCGGCCGCAGATCGCCACGCTGGCCCACGAGGTCCTGCGCACCGAACCGGAGGCGCGCTCGACGTTCGTCCCTGAGCCGCTCGTCAGCTGGCTCGTCGACCGCTCCCTCGGACACCCCCTGTTCGTCATCGGTCTGCTGCGGGCGCTCGTCCGCGAGCGAGCGGACCTCGCCAGGCCGCGGCTCGAGCGGATCCCAGAGAGCCTGCGCGAACGGGTCGCCCTGGAGCTCGCCGACCTGGAGGCTGACGACCGGGCGCTGCTCGAACTGCTCGCTGTCCTGGATCTGCGCGTCCCGGCGATCGACCTCGCGGAGCTCTCCGACCGCTCGCTGGAGGACGTCGCCGCCGGTCTCGAGCGCCTCGCCGTCGCCCAGCTCGTCGTCGAGCACGGCTCCGGTGCGGACGTCCGCTACGAGGTCGCGCACCCGATCGTCCAGGAGACCGTCTACGAGGGGATCGGGGGCGCTCGGCGACAAGCCCTGCACCGGGCGGTGGCGCGCCGCCTGCTGAGCGACGGCCAGCTCGGCTCCGCCGCCGCGCACTTCGCGCGGGCCGCACGTCCCGGCGACGACGAGGCGATCGATGCGCTCTGTCGCGCTGCGCGCGAGGCGCAGTCGAGCGGGCTCTACCGTGAGGTCCTCGCGGTCCTCGACGCTCTCCTCGACGTGCTCCCCGCGGGGGACGAGCGCTGGCTGCGTGTCCTGGAGACGATGGACTGGCAGTCGGAGTGGGTGCTCTCGCACCTGGCGGAGGGCGACGCGGAGACCGCCATCGCGGCGACCGAGCGCATCGGCGAGGTGCTCGAGACGCGCGGAGACGATGCGGCGCGCGCGGCGGTCGAGTTCTACCGTGCGTCGTTCCTGTCCTTCGGGGCGGGTCGGGTCGTCGAGGCGGAACGGGCCTGCCGGCGCGCGCTGGAGCTGTTCGACGCGGTCGACGATCAGGAGGGTGCGCTGACCGCCCGGACCGAGCTGGCCTGGATCCGCGGATGCGCCGGGGACCTCGTCGGGCACGCTGAGCTCGCCGACGAGGTGCTCAGCCAAGCCGTGGAGCTCGGCCTCACCTCCGTGGCCGTCCAGGCGGCCGGTTGTGGCGCGTACGCGCTCGGCGTGACAGGTCGGTTCGCCGCGGCGGAGGACCGGTTCGGACGCGCCGCCGAGCTGGCCGAGGAGGAGAGCAACACGTACCGGTCGGCGTGGGCCCACGCCCAGCGTGGCCTGGTGCTCGGACTCGCGGGCCGGCCGGAGGAGGGGGTTCGCTCCGCCGCGCGCGCACTGGAGACCGACCCGATGGCTCCCGACGCGATCGCGCTGGAGGACCTCGCGCACGGATACTGGCTGCTCGGGCGTCTGGAGGAGGCGACGGAGGCCCTCGGCCGGTCCGCGGCCCGACGGCCTCTCCAGGGGAGCCGCCGTCGGGCGTGGGGGGCGGCGCTGGCCGCCCGGCTGTACGGCGAGATGGGCCAGCTCGGCCGGGCGCGCCGCACCCTCGAGGTGGTCGCCGGAACGTACGGCCAGACCCCGATGCTCACCTGGGGCTGCTGGATCCCGTGGACGGAGGGGTTCCTGCGGTGGCAGGAGGGCGACATCGACGGCGCCGTGCGCCAACTCGACGCGACCGCCGACCGGATCCGGGGAACCGGGGCTGCACCGTACGAGGGGCTCGTCCTTACCGACCTCGCGGAGGTCACCGTCGACGCCGATGACCGCGATCGTCTCGCTGAGGTCGCGGACCGTCTCGGAGCGATCGCCGAGGAGGTCGGGGGTGGCCTCCTGCCCGCGCTCGGGCTGCTCGTCGCCGCGTGGCGCGACCTCGCCGGCGGTGACCAGGAGCCAGCTGCCGCCGGGGCCGCCGAGGCCGCCGGTGCGCTGGAGGAGGCGGGCTGCGACCTGCACCGGGCCACGGCGCTCACCGTGGTGGGCCTGGCGTGCGGGCAGGAGCCGCGCGGGGTCGAGGCACTGGACGAGGCGGCACGGATCCTCGACCGCTGTGGTGCGGTGTGGCGCCGGGATCGGGTGCTCGCCGCCCTCAGGCGGCGGGGCAGTCGGGGGCAGCGCGCGGCCGCGGAGGTCACGGGTCCCGGCTCGCTGACGGGGCGCGAGCGCGAGGTCGCCGAGCTCGCCGCACGCGGCCATACGGCACGGGAGATCGGCGAGCGCCTGTTCATCAGCCACCGCACGGTCGAGACGCACCTGGCGAACACCTACGCGAAGCTGGGCGTGGCCTCGAAGCGCGAGCTCGTCCGTCGAGCTGATCAGCTGGGTCTCCGGTGAGACGCGATCGCGGGAGTACCTGGGTACCCGTCTCCGTAGTCGTCACGGACCGACGGCCGGTCGTGGCTGCGTAGCGTCGGAACCGTCGGATCCCCTACGACGAGGAGCGTGACCATGTCCCTCTACGAGACCCTCGGTGGAGACGAGGCCATCGCCGCGGCCCTCGACCACTTCTACGTGAAAGTGCTCGCCGACGGGCGGGTGAGCCCCTACTTCGAGAACGTCGACGTGGAGCGCGTGAAGGAGCGGCAGCGCGAGTTCCTCGCCATGGCGTTCGGTGGCCCCAACGACTACGCCGGAAGGGACCTGCGCACCGCCCACACTCGGGCGCGGAACCGCGGCCTCGACGAGGAGGGCTACGAGGTCTTCATGGGCCACTTCCGCGATACGTTGACCGAGTTCGGCGTCGACGGAGACGTCATCGCTGAGGTGATGGCGATCGCCGACACCGGCAAGGACGATGTGCTCGGACGCTGAGTCCCCGGGGCCCGACCGGACCGCGCCGCAGGGGACGGGATCCCCTGGGGCGCGTCCGTCGAACGGGTGGCCGGGTCAGTGGCCCTCGGCCACCTCGAAGATCCGATCGGCGACCAGACCGTGGGCCTCGCGGTGGACCGCGGTCGCCGCGTCGGCGTCGGGGGCCTCCACCAGGCAGAAGACCCGCGCCGGGTCGGTGCTGAACCAGTACGAGCGGTAGTCGACCCCGTACTTGCCCTGGACCTCGAGGTCGCGCTCGTGTGCGCCGGCCAGGGCATCGGGGTCGAGGGCGTCCATCTCGTGGACATCCATGAACAGTGGCATGGTGGACCTCCGTGTGGCGTGACACGCGGACCGTACGGAGCGCGAGCCGCGACGGCCTCCGGACGCGCTACGGAGGTT
>CAZADJ010000240.1:0-3903 GCA_964483845.1 uncultured Actinomycetota bacterium
GAGGGAGGAGCTCCCATGAAGCGCTACCTCATCGTCGCGAACCAGACGCTCGGCGGCCGCCACCTCCTGGACGAGATCCGCGAGCGGACGGAGCGGGGACCGTGCGCGTTCCACGTCGTCGTCCCGGCGACCCCGGCGCACGACCAGTGGGTCCACACGGAGGGAGAGGCGCAGGCCATCGCCGAGGGACGGCTGGAGACCGCGCTCGAGCGGTTCGGGCAGCTCGGCGTGGAGGTCACCGGGGAGGTCGGTGACGAGCGGCCGCTCGATGCCATCCGAGACGCGCTGCTCGACGAGATCTACCACGGGATCGTGCTGTCCACGCTCCCCGCCGGCATCTCGCGCTGGATCGGGATGGACCTGCCCCACCAGGTGGAGCGGGCGTTCTCCCTGCCGGTGACCCACGTGATCGCGGAGGCAGAGCCGGCCGACAGTCCGGGCTGAGCGCCGGCGGATCGTGCCGCACCGCCGGCCGACGACCGGTGGTCCGGGTCGGTCGCGTCACGTGTGCGGTGCCCCCCGCGAGTGCCTACCATCGGCGCGACACGAGGACGAGGAGCGGACCGGTGCGGCTCGACGATCTCGGTGCGCTCGGGCTGCCCACCCCGTTCGACCCGGACGGGTCCTCGTTCTCGGCGGTCCTGCGCCGCGCGGCCCCGGACGCGCTCCCCGAGCAGCTCGCGGCCGCGGGAGAGCGTGGGCACACCCTCCCCGAGGTCGTGGAGGGTACGACGGTGCTCGCGACCACCTACCGCGACGGGGTCGTGGTCAGCGGTGACCGGCGCGCGACCGCCGGGCACCTGATCTCGCGTAAGGACATGCGCAAGGTCTTCCAGGCCGACAGCTACTCGGCGGTCGCGATCAGCGGGGTCGCCGGGCCGGCGATGGAGCTCGCGAAGGTGTTCGCGACCGAGCTCGAGCACTACGAGAAGGTCGAGGGCGAGGTCCTGTCGCTGGAGGGGAAGGCCAACAAGCTCGCGCACATGGTCCGCGCGCACCTGCCGCTGGCGATGCAGGGGCTGGTGGTCGTGCCGCTGTTCGCCGGGGTCGACCCGCAGCGGAGCCAGGACGGGCCCGGCAGCATCTTCGAGTACGACCCGGCTGGCGGTCGCTACCTGGCGAGGGATCACGCGGCGACCGGGTCCGGGGCGCGCGACGCCCGGGGCACGCTCCGCCGCGACCACGACCCCGAGGCGGACGTGGACCACGCCGTGGGCACCGCGGTGCGGGCGCTCTTCGACGCCGCCGAGGAGGACACCGCGACCGGCGGGCCGGACCTGATCCGTCGCATCTACCCGATCGTCGCCGTGATCGACGGCGACGGGTACCGCGAGCTGGAGGACGGGGCCGTCGGCGAGCACGTCGAGGCCATCGTGGAGGATCGCACAGCGACGAGCTGAGCGGCCGGCAGCCCGAGCAGACCCGAGGGAGGAACCCGGTGGCGACACCGTTCTACGTCTCGCCCGAGCAGATGATGAAGGACCGGGCCGACTACGCCCGGAAGGGGATCGCGCGGGGTCGTGCGCTGCTCGCGCTCGAGTTCGACCGGGGCGTCGTCTTCGTCGGGGAGAACGCGTCGCGGTCGCTGTACAAGACGTCCGAGATCTACGACCGGATCGCCTTCGCGGCGGTCGGCCGCTACAACGAGTTCGAGGCGATGCGGGTCTCGGGCATCCGTCTGGCCGACGTCAAGGGCTACCAGTACGGCCGCCGCGACGTGAACGCGAAGTCGCTCGCGAACGCCTACAGCCAGGCGCTCGGTGGGATCTTCATGGCGGAGAACAAGCCGTTCGAGGTGGAGCTGCTCATCGCGCAGGTGAACGGCGACGGGCCCGCCGAGCTGTACCACGTCCTGTACGACGGATCCATCGTGGACGAGCACCGCTACGTGGCCATCGGCGGGGAGGCCGACACGCTGTCCGCTGCGCTCCAGGAGCGCTACGAGGAGGGCGCGGACCTCGCGGCGACGATCCGGCTGGCGATCGACGTCCTGGCCGACCAGGCCGACCGCGAGATCCCGCCCGAGGACCTCGAGGTCTCCGGGCTGCGCCGTGACCGCGGACGTCGCAAGTTCTTCCGCGTCCAGGCCGACGAGGTCGCGGAGCTGCTCGGCGACGCCACGTGACCGACGTCCACGACGGACGGCGCGGCGGCGCCGCCGTCTGGGTGGCCGTCGCCTCGATCCTGCTGCTGGTGGCGGCTGTGGGGCTGCTCGTCGACCGGACGGGTGGTGAGCCGGTCGCCGGGCCCACCCCCGATCCGAGCCCCGCGTCGACCCCCGATCAGCCGCCAGAGGATCTGGTGGCGCAGATCGAGGAGATCGCGGCGACCGTCGAATCGATGCGCGAGATGACCTTCGACGAGGTCCCGTCGCCGCAGTTCGTCACCCAGGAGGAGGTCGCCGAGCAGATCGTCGAGGACCTCGACGAGTACACGCAGGAGGAGGCTGAGCTCGACCGGCGCCTCCTCGCCGCGCTCGGTGCCGTGGCCGAGGACGCCGACCTGCGCGAGATGCTCCTGGAGACGCTGTCCGAGCAGGTCGCGGGACGATACGCGCAGGACACCGGGGAGCTGGTGGTGGTCGCCGAGGCCGGGGACGAACCGCTCGGGCCGACCGACCAGGTGACCCTCGTGCACGAGCTCGGGCACGCCCTCGTCGACCAGCGCATCGGACTGCCCGACCTCGGCGTCGAGATCGAGGAGGGCAGGGAGGACTCGTCCACCGCCGCACAGGCGGTCGTCGAGGGCGACGCGACCCTGCTGATGCTGCAGTACGCGCAGCAGCACCTCACCGTCGAGGAGCAGCGTCGCATGGCCGAGGAGCAGCGGGAGCTCGCCGGCCAGATGCAGGCGCTGGACGCCCTGCCGCACTACGTGCGCCGCACCCTGATGTTCCCCTACGAGGAGGGCACGGTGTTCGCCGCACAGGTGCACCAGCAGCGCGGGTGGCAGGGGCTGGACGAGGCTCTGCGCGACCCGCCGGAGACCACGCTGGAGATCCTCGCGCCGGAGCGTTACCTGACCGGCGACCGCGGTGCGGCGACCGTTCGCGAGGCGATCGAGCCCGGGGCGGGCTGGGAACGCGAGACCCGGCGGGGGTTCGGCGCGGCCGACCTGCTCTTCCTGTTCGAGGCCCCAGGTGACGAGCCGGAGGCGGCGCTGTCCGGATCGCTGGACAGGGCCACCGCGTGGCGCGGCGGCGAGATGGTGCTCTGGGGTGATGGCGAGCGCGACCTCGCCGCGGTCCTGCTCGTCGGGGACGGCGAGCTCTGCACTTCGGTCGCCGACTGGTACCGGGCGGCGTTCCCGACGCACGAGGAGCACGAGGACGGGGAGGGGTCGATCACGTGGGTCGGGGACGACCGGGAGGCGCACCTCGCCTGCGACGGCACCGACGTCCGCCTCGGCATCGGCCCCGACCGGGACAGCGCCCGCGCCGTCACCCGCTGACCGCGGCGCTCCGCCTCCTCCCCGGCCGGGTCGTCGACGCCCAGTACCATCGCGGTCGAGCCAGCAGACGAGGCAGCGTGCGCCGCAGGATCTTCGGGATCGAGAACGAGTACGGGGTGACGTGCACGTTCCGCGGGCAGCGCCGCCTCAGCCCGGACGAGGTCGCCCGCTACCTCTTCCGTCGCGTCGTCTCCTGGGGGCGCTCATCGAACGTCTTCCTCGAGAACGGGGCGCGCCTGTACCTGGACGTCGGCTCGCACCCCGAGTACGCGACACCGGAGTGCGACTCGCCACGGCAGGTGATCACGCACGACCGCGCCGGCGAGCGCATCCTCGAGGACCTGGTCAACGCGGCGGAGAAGCGCCTCCACGAGGAGGGGATCGCCGGCGAGATCTCGCTCTTCAAGAACAACACCGACTCCGCCGGCAACTCCTACGGCTGCCACGAGAACT
>CAZADJ010000241.1:0-3896 GCA_964483845.1 uncultured Actinomycetota bacterium
CGACCGAGCGCCACGGCGGCAGCGTCCGCGTCGAGTCCATCCTCGGCGAGGGCACGACGTTCACCGTGACGCTCCCGGTCGAGCCACCGTCCTGATCGCACGGGGTGCGCGGACGGGCGCGGCCCCTATTAGGTTCTGACGTCCCCGGTCCGCTGACTCCCCGGAGGCCCCGATCGACCTGCACCGCGACGCCGCGCGCGCGCAGCGCGCCCCGGTCATCCTCGACCGGCTCGCTGACGCCTACCCGGACGCCGAGATCGCGCTGCGCTTCAGCGACCGGTGGGAGCTGCTCGTCGCCACCATCCTCTCCGCGCAGTGCACCGACAAGAAGGTGAACGAGGTCACCGCGACCTTCTTCCCCACCTACCCGGGCCCGGAGGCGGTCGCCGGCGCGCCGGTCTCCGACCTCGAGGAGCACCTGCGGCCGACCGGCTTCTTCCGCCAGAAGGCGGCGAACATCCAGGCCAGCGCCCGGATGATCCTCGACGAGCACGGCGGCGAGGTCCCCGGGACGATGGAGGAGCTCCTCGAGCTGCCGGGGGTGGCGCGCAAGACCGCGAACGTCGTCCTGTCGAACGGGTTCGACCGGCACGTCGGGGTCGTCGTCGACACGCACGTGAAGCGCATCTCGCTCCGTCTCGACCTCACCCGCAAGACCGACCCGGAGCGGATCGAGCGTGACCTCGTGAAGGTCTTCCCCGCCGACCGGTGGCTCGACGTCTCCGACCTGTTCATCGCGCACGGTCGGCGCACGTGCACGGCCCAGCGTCCGGCCTGCGAGGACTGCCCCGTCGAGGACCTGTGCCCGTCGAGCCAGCTCGCCGGCCGCACCGACCGGTGGCGCAAGGCCGTCAGGGGGACGTGACCGGAGGAGCTCGATCAGCCGGAGCGTCGGCGCCGCTCCACGGTGAACAGCCCGCCGACGACGAGGAGCAGGACGAGCGCCGTGCCGGCCTGGCCCACGTGGAGCGGTGGGCTGATGACCTCCGCGGGCTCGACCACCTCCCAGCTCACCGCGCGGACGGTGAGCCCACCTCCGTCCTCCGGGTCGGTGCGGTGCAGGACCCCGATCACGCGCACGACGTCGCCGCGCACCTCCGACCGACCCGGCGTGACGCTGTCCCGCAGGTCGCTGCCGGGGAGCCAGACGGCCAGACCCGTGTTGATCCCCTCCGCGCGCCGGTGGACGTGCAGCGGGCCGTCCTCGAGCGCGTAGGTGTCGTCGTTGACGAGCGTCCACGCGCCGCCCGGTCGGACCAGCACGTCGCCGACCACCTCGCCGACGTACTCGACGGGCACACCGTCGAAGTGGCGCGGGCACTCGACCACGACGTCGGAGCGGATGCGGCCGACCGGGGTGGGCACGTTCGCCGGCTCGCGCCCGTCGGCGTACCGACCGTCAGCCGCCAGCGGGTCCTCGCACGAGACGAACGTGGTCGGCGGCTCGGCGGGATCGATGGCTCCGGGCAGGCCGACCTCCAGCTCCGCGGTCGGGGCGGTGTCGGCGAGCCACCACACGAGCCACCCGGCGGCGAGCAGGACAGCGACCGCCAGCCCCGCCTGCGCGACGGCGGTCCGGCTGAGGCGCGGGCGGCGGCTCACGTGCGGCCCCGCGCGATCGCCAGGAGGTAGCCGATGAACGCGAAGCCGCTCATGAACTCCAGCCGCCCGAACCACATCAGCAGGGTGCTCGACAGCTTCATCGCGGCGGGTGCGCCGGGGTTCATCGCCCCGACGGACAGCCCGCCGTTGGAGGCCGCCGCGGTCGCGTCGAACAGCGCCTCGGTGAAGTCCGCGTCGGTGTAGCCGAGGATCACCATCGCGCCGCCGATGTACGCGATGAGGTAGAGGAGCAGGATGATCACCGCGCCGCGGACCTGCTCGTCATCGAGGACCCGACGGCGCCCGGCGTGGTACGACTCGACCACCAGCGCGGACTCCGGCATCAGCACGCGGCGCACGTCCTTCCAGAGCCCCTTGGCGGCGACCCCGATGCGGATCGCCTTGATCCCTCCGGCGGTGGACGACGCCATCCCGCCGACCGCCATCCCGATCACGATCGCGGCCGGGGCGAGCACCCCCCAGTCGCTCACGAACAGCCGCGGCGCCTCGTAGGTCAGTCCGGTGGTGGTGTGGGCCGAGATCATGGTGAAGAAGCCCTTGCGGTAGACGGTCTCGGCCGTCTCCATGGCCCCGGTGCGCAGCAGGCCCACCACCGCGATCCCGGTGATCGCGAACAGCGACAGCGCGAACGTCCGGACCTCGAAGTTCCGGAACAGCTCCCGTCGGTCGCCGTGCCACAGGCGGTAGTGGACGGCGAACGAGAACGCCCCGGCGAACATGAGGACGAGCAGCACCAGCTCGTACGACAGCGAGTGGTAGTACGCGGCGCTGGCCGACATCGGCGAGAACCCGCCGGTGTCGAACGCCGTCATGAACAGCGTCACCGCGTGGAAGAGCGCGCGCCCCGCGCTCAGCCCGATCAGCGTCCCGACCGTCCACAGGGCGAACACGCCGATGACGAGGTAGGCGAGCGCGACCGTGAAGATGAACCGGGCCGTGTGCATCACGTTCGGGACGATGCGGTCCCCGCGGCCCTCGCCGAAGTACATCGTGCCGATCTGGTTTCCGCCGCCCCCCGCCAGCATCGAGAGCACCACGATGATGATCCCCTGGCCGCCCGCGAAGTGCATCAGGTGGCGCCACAGGTTCATGCCGACCGGCATGTGGTCGACGTCCTGCACCAGCGTCTGGCCGGTCGACGTCAGCCCGGACATGCCGTCGAAGTACGCGTCGATCCAGCCGCCGTAGTGTCCGGAGAGGTACAGCGGCACCGCGGCGAGCAGGGGCGCGACCAGCCACGCCAGCCCCACCGTCGCCATCCCGTGCGACCACTCCAGCTTCGCGCGCGAGCGCAGACGCAGCTCCGTGGCCAGGCCGAGGGAGATCGCCAGCCCGGCGCCGACCGCGAGCGCGCTCGCGGCGTTCCACTCGCGGAGCGTGAGCGCGACGACCGCCGGGACCAGCATGAGCACCCCGACGCCGATCACGACCCGACCGACGTAGAAGACGACCAGCCGGAGGTCGCGCCATGCCGGTCGGACGATGAACATCAGCGGCCGCCCACGTCTCTAGTACAGCAGCGCGGTGAGCGAGGACAGGACGAACCCGATCAGCAGCACGACCAGCGCCGCGGCCACCACGGTCGCGATGCCGGCCGCAGCCGACGGCGCCGTCTCGGCGATGGCGGACCACTGGCCGCGGAGGCGGGACAGCCGGCGCCTCACGGTGCCACCGCCCGTGCGCCGCGCTCCCCGCGCGAACGCCCGCGCGAACCGCCGGTACCCGCCCTGCCTCCGATCGGCCTCACCGGCGGTCCTCCATCAGGATGCGGCGCAGCCGCTCCTCCAGCTCCGGTGTGGTCAGCGCGACCACCTCGTCCCCCGGCAGCACCTCGGTGGAGCCCCGGGGGATGATGATCTGCTCGCCCTCGCCGCTCCCGCGGAAGACGCAGACCAGCACGGCCTCGTGCGGCAGGTCGAGGTCGGCGACGTAGCGCGGGGACGGCGCCTCCGGGTCGTCGGCGTCGGGCAGGCGCACCTCGACCAGGTCGACCTTGCCGCCGCGCAGCGTGTACAGGTGGAACAGCTCCCCGACGGTGACCTCCTCCTCGAGGAGGCGGGCCATCAGGGTCGTGGACGAGACCGCCTCGATCCCCATCTTCTCGAAGATCTCGACGTTCTTCGGCGAGTTGACGCGCGAGATGGTGCGCCGTACCCCGAACTCGACCCGTGCCAGCTGGCAGGACACCAGGTTGTCGTCGTCCTCCCGGGTGGTGGCCACGAACACGTCCGCGCGGTCGGTCTGCGCCTGCTCGAGGTAGCGGACGTCGGCCG
>CAZADJ010000242.1:0-3894 GCA_964483845.1 uncultured Actinomycetota bacterium
CTAACGTGCGGTGGCGCAGCATCCACACAGATCTCAACAACCATCATGCTGAGTTCGCCGAGCTCGTCGAGATGCTCGAGGACGAAGCTCCGGCTCTGGTCGACAACGGTGTTCAGCACCTGTCCTACGAGCGTGACGTCTCGTGGCTCCGACTCCACGACATCCTGCTGTGGTGCCACGCGGCGGACGGCCAGCGGAAGGCGGCGGACAAGGCTGGCCAACTTGTGCTGTCCGTCGGGTGACAGCCACAAGACCCGTCCATACGTGCACCGACAGCATCCGGGCGCTGCCCCTGAACGGGGTGGTCACTCCGTGGTGCGCAGCGCGGTGGCGGGTCGGATGTGGCTAGCTTGTCGTGCGGGCCAGCCGGCGGCGAGTACGGATGCGGCCAGGGTGATGGCGAGCAGCAGGCCGATCTCGGCCCAGGGGACGATGAAGTCGATGTCGATGCTGCCGAGTGCGGCGGCGTTGGTGAGCAGCTGGTGGGCGGTGGCGCCGCCGAGCAGGGCGCCGATGAGGATGCCTTGGAGGCTGATGAAGGCGGCTTCGAGCATGAAGGTCCGTCCGACGGTGCCGGGTTGGAGGCCGACGGCGCGGAGCACGCCGATCTGTTGGCGTCGTTCGCGGACGGCGCGGACCATGACGACGGCGAGTCCGGCGATGCCGATGAGCAGGCCGAGCATGAGGTAGCCCTGCAGGATGCGTAGGAACTGCAGGTTGTCCTGCTGGCGTTGCGCGACTATGTCGTGGAAGGTGCGGGCCTGCACGCCATGCTGGAGATGTTCGGCTTCGAGGGTGTCGGCGATCTGTCGGGGGTCGGTGTCGTCTTCGAGAGCCACGTACAGGCGGTTGTCGGTGGCCCTGGGCCCGAGGATGGCGCTGAGGCTGTCTGTGGACATGAAGGGGCCGGATCCGGCGATGCCTGCTTGGGCTGTGGCCACGATGGTGCGCTGGTGGGTGGTGCCGGTGATCGGGTCGCGCACGTCGATGACGTCGCCGAGTTCGACCTGTTGGGTGTCCTGGAGGAACATCTGGTCGACGATCATGGCGTCGGGATCGTCGAGGACGTGCTCCCAGACGGCCCGTTCGGCGTCCGGCAGGTCGGGTAGCCAGCGTTCCAGGGCGGGCGGTCGACTCTGTAGCAGGTGTCGGTCGTAGCCGGTGGCGAACCAGCGTTGGAACTGGTCGTGTCCGGGTGCGCGGTACTGGATGTCGAACGATGCGTGGCGCAGCGGTGCGACGCTCCGGACGGCCTCGTTCTGGCGGACCTCGTCGGGTGGGAGCGGATCGGCGGGGGTGGAGTCGACGAGCACGTCGTAGCCGCCGGATTCGGCGTCGGTGAACGCGTCGACCTGTCCGCCGAACGCCTGGGTGAAGACCGAGATCTGGACGAGGGTGAAGACGACCAGGGCGTACATGGCCAGGGTCATGGTGGTGCGGAAGGGTCGCGCCATTGGGTAGGCGAGTCCGAGCCGGGCGGTGACGTTGGAAACGCCACCGACCACGCGGCGCACCAGCCGACCGATGGTGTGCTGGTTGCGGGCGAGCACTGCGATCATCGCGCCGGTGAGAACCAGGCCCTGGACGACGAACACGATGACGTCGGCGTTGCGGAACGCGTCGGGCAAGACCGTCGGTGCGGCCAGTCCCCAGACGACGACAGCGAGTCCCAGCGCGGTGAGGGCGTGACGTCTGTCGACCACTCTGCCGAGAAGGGGGGTGAGTCCAGCGGCCAGGATCGCGGGGCCGAGGAACAGCGCGGTCCCGTCCTGTGCGGCCGCGCCGGCGGCGGTGGCCACCGCGCCGAGGAGTGTGGCCACCAGTGCCGCGGCGATGGCGAGCCTTCCAGGGGAAGGGCGGTGGGGGCGTGGGAGGTCGCGGATCGCGCGGATGATGTTGAGCCGGCTGATCCGCACGCTGGTGGCCAGGATCGTGATCAGGGCGATCAGCAGGCCGACCACCGCCCCGACGGCGATGCTGGTCGGGGTGGCGGCGAACCGCAGCTCAAGCAAGGCGCCGGTCGGATCGGTGGAGATGCCCTTTGCGAACTGGATGATGCCGGCGCCGACTCCGATCCCGGCGAGCGCACCGAGCACCGCGGCGGCGGTCGCGTACACAGCACCTTCCAGGAAGAAGGCCCGGACGAGCTCGCTGCGGCGCATGCCGACGGCACGCATGATGCCCAGTTCGTTGCGACGTTCGTCGGCGAGCATCACGAACACGTTGACCAGCAGTAGGATCCCGGCGATGATCGCGAACGCACCGATGCCAAGGAACACCTCGGACATCCAGGCGGCGGTCTCGTCGGCGTTGTCCAGCAGCTGGCGTTTCCGGTCGGCGACCTCGGCTTGGCCGACTTGGCCGGCCGCGTCGAGACGGTCGCCGATCAGCTGGCTGACCTCGTCGGTGTGGCCCACGCCGTCGAGCACGTCGCCGGCGTTGGACACGAAGGCGACCGCCACAGGCGGTGACACCTGCCGGCCCTCCGGGATCGAGGAGACCATCTGGCCGAGGGTGCCGGGCGGCAGGAACACGTTGGGGCTCTCGGCACCCGGCCCGATGCTGAAGCCGGCCAGACCGACCCTTGGCAGCACGTCGATGATCTCGAAGGACCGTCGGGCCCCGTAGGCGAACACCGACAGTCGGTCGCCGACCTGCACGTCCAGCCGGTCGGCCAGCTCCGCGGAGACCGCCACCTCACCGTCCTGCGGCGTGCGTGCGTCGGCCAGGCCGGTCGCCCCAGGGTCCCCCCCGAAGTCGGCGGCTTCGTCGATGTCCAGCTCGAGCAGCAGCACGTCGGGTTCCACGGCCCGATCCGGGCCCCGCATGCCGGTGACGGCCGTACCACTGGCACGCAGTCCGAACGCCAACCCGTCGACGGCCGGGTCCTCGTCCAGTCCGTCCAGCGTGTCACGCAGGACCGGCAGACCCTCGACGCCGGGGGCGGTGACGGTCTCGTCGACCGGACCCAGCTCGGTGAACGCGCCGGCGCGGATCGAGCTGCCCAGCGTGTCCCCGACGATCAACGATCCGGTGATGATCGCCGTTCCCAGCAGCGAACCGACGACCACCAGCACCGTCTCGACACGGCGACGACCGGCCGACCGCCACGCCAGTCGACGGGCGACCGGATGGCGCACCGCCATCACCGCCACCGCCAGCGTCGCGGCGGCGACCACCCCGGCCAGGACCGCGAGCGCCGGCCCGCTCATGCCGGCACCTCCTCACCGACGATCACCCCGTCCCCCATCGTCAGCAGCCGGTCGGCACGACCGGCGATGGTCTCGTCGTGGGTGACCAGCACCACGCTCAGGCCCTCCTCGTTCAGCTCGTACAGCAGATCCATGACCCTCCCGGCCGTCGCCGAGTCGAGGTTCCCGGTCGGTTCGTCGGTCCACACGATCGCCGGTTCGGCCACCAACGCACGGGCGATCGCCACCCGCTGCTGCTCACCGCCCGACAGCTCGGCCGGCCGGTGGCCGACCCGGTCCTCCAGACCCACCCGTGACAGGACCTGCTCGGCACGTCGGCGGGCCTCGTCGGGCTCACCGCCGCCCAGCAGCACGGGCAGCTCCACGTTCTCCGCCGCGGTGAACACCGGGATCAGGTTGAACGCCTGGAAGATGAACCCCATCGAACGGCCCCGGAACCCGGTGCGCTGGCGGTCCGACATCGCATGGATGTCCTGCCCGTCGATAAGCACCTGTCCCTCATCGACATCGTCCAGACCCGACAGGCAGTTCAACAGGGTCGTCTTGCCCGACCCCGACGGACCCACGACGGCCACCATCTCCCCGCGGCCCACCTGCAGGTCCGCACCGCGCAACGCCTGCACCTCGGTCTCCCCGGCTTGGTACGTCTTGACCAGACCGTGGGCGTCCACGATCGGGTCCT
>CAZADJ010000243.1:0-3888 GCA_964483845.1 uncultured Actinomycetota bacterium
TCCCCGTCGTCCCCGTCCCCGTCGTCCTCCTCGTCGGGTTCGGCGACCGTGATGGTGACCAGCGACCCCGGTTCGGCCTCGGCGTCCGGCTCGGGATCCTGCTCCACGACGACCGCGTCGTCGCTCCTCTGACCGGGAGGCCGCACGCGTACCTGGAACCCGGCCTCCTCGAGGGTCTCCCGGGCCTCCTCCTCGCTCATCCCGATGACGTCCGGGACCGGCACCGTCGGTGGGTCCTGCGACCCGTCGCTGATCTCCAGGAGCACGCGACTGCCGACCCACGCGTCGCTGCCCCCCTCCGGGCTCTGCGTGACCACGGTCCCGGCCGCCTCGTGGTGTTCGACGGTGCGGACGCGGGTGGTGAAGTCGCGCTCCTCGAGCATCTCGACCGCCTCGGCCTGCCTCATGCCGACGACGTCGGGCACCGTCGTCGTCGGGATCGGCGGCGGCTGTGCGAAGTCGCGCACCTCCACGCCCTCGAGCATCCGCTGCATGTAGTCGGCCCAGATGCGGCCCGGGAGGGCCCCGCCGGTCACGCTCCCGTACGTCTGACCGCCGGTGGTGATGTTCTGCATCGGCTCGGGGTGCTCGAAGCCGACCCACGCGACGGTGGCGTACTGCGGGACGTAGCCGGCGAACCACGCGTCCACGAAGTTGTTGGTGGTCCCCGTCTTGCCGGCGACCGGTCGTCCGAGCTGCGACTCGACGTACCCGGCGGTGCCGCCGCTGCGGACCGGGCCCCGGAGCAGGTCCGTCACCCGGTCGGTGATGCCCCGGTCGATCGCGCGCTCGCACTCGTCGCGGTGCGAGTACAGGACGTTGCCCTCGCGGTCCTCGATCCGGCTGATCGCGAACGGGGCGCAGGCCGTGCCCCTGTTCGCCAGCGTGGCGAACGCCGCCGTGAACTCGAGCGGGAACACGTCCGCGGCGCCGAGCCCGAGCGAACAGTGCCGCTCGGTGATGTCGCCGTCGGTGATGAGGTGCTCGATGCCCATGCGCTGGGCGACGTCGGCGACCACGACGGGCCCGACGTCGCGGGTGAGCGTCGCGTGGTAGACGTTGTTGGAGACGCGGATCGCCTGGTACATGTCCATGTCTCCGCCGCCGCCCCCGGCGAAGTTGCGCGGCGCGTAGGGGTCGTCGGGCGACCCGCAGTCCTCGATCTCGGTCTCCGAGTCCGTCCGTGCCGTGTAGCCGGGGGTGAAGCCCTCCTCGAGCGCCGCGGTGAGCACGAACGGCTTGAAGGCCGAGCCGGTCTGCCGTCCGCTGCCACCGCCGCCGAACACCACCGGGTTGAGCTTCGTGAACTCGCACGGCTCCTCGGGCGCCTCCCCCTCGGCGAGCTCCTCGTCGGGGCAGTCGCCGAACTCCTTCGGCCCGACCGCCATGGCGACGATCGCTCCGGTCTCGGTGTCCAGCGTCGTGAGGCTGCCCATCGGACTGGACAGCGGGTCGTCGAGGTAGCTGAGCAGGGTCTCCTCGGCGAGGTCGTGGAAGTCGGGCTCGAGCGTCGTGTGGATGCGGAGCCCGCCCTCGAACACCGCGCGCTGCCGCTGCTCGCGATCGTCACCCAGCGCCGGCAGGATGTCCGGCTGGATCGTCACCACCTCGTCGTACAGCATCCGCTTGACCCACTCCACGAAGAACGGTTCGACCGCTCCGGGGTCCTCGCGGATGCTCAGCTCGATCGGCTGACCGATCGCCGCCTCGGCCTCTGCGGCCGTGACGAAGCCCTGACGGGCCATCTGGCGGAGCACGATGTCTCGTCGTGCCTGCGCCGCGACCGCGTCGTTCACGGGGTTGTTGCGCTCCGGCGCGCGGATCAGACCGGCGAGCATCGCGGACTCGGCCAGGTCGAGCTGGCTGACGTGCTTGGAGAAGTAGAAGCGTGCGGCCGTCCCGATGCCGTACACGCCGCGGCCGAAGTAGGCCGTGTTCAGGTACGACTCGAGGATCTCCTGCTTGGACATGCGTCGCTCGAGTTCGAGCGACCAGATCGCCTCCTGGATCTTGCGATCCACGGTCTGGGCGTGGGTGAGCAGGGTGTTCTTCACGAGCTGCTGCGTGATCGTCGAGCCACCCTCCTCGACCTCGCCCGCTTGGAGGTTGCGGACGAGCGCGCGGAAGATCGCCCGGTGGTTGACCCCACGGTGGGCGTAGAAGGTCGCGTCCTCGGTCGCGAGCACCGCGTTCTGGGTGGTGCTCGGCACCTCGGCGAGGTCGACGGGGACGCGGCTCTCCACGTCGTGGAGCTCGGCGAGCTGTGACCCGTCGGCCGCGTACATCAACGAGTTCACCGCGAGGTCGCTGAGCTCACCCTCGGGGAGCGGTGGGACGTCCAGGAGCGTGTCGTTCACCATCCCGAAGCCGCGGTCCACCGCGATCGCGGCGGGGACGACGATGGCACTCACGAGCGCGGCGATCGCGACGAGGACCCCGGCGAGGAGGACGAGCCGCCCACCGATCTCGGCGCCGGACACCCCGTTGTAGCTCGCCACGATCACTCCCGGTCGGCGCTCGATCGAACCCGCGGCAGACGGGTTCCCCGCCCCGACGCGGTCACCGTGACCGGACGTCGGAGGTCGCGGCCGAGTGTACGGGGACGGCGTCGCCGCGTCCGCCACGCGGATCACCTGGGTGCCACGACCGGTACGCGGCCGTCCGGTCGCGGCGATCGACGCGTGTGAGGGGCCTCGGGTCCCGCGGGACTAGTGCCCGGGTCCTACCACGAACCATGCGCGCGGACTATGTGGTGGCCTGGACACGGACCGTAGGATCGGGGTGGGTCCCGACGGTGCGGCGCGGGACCCAGAGAGGCGGGAACGTGCCGGAGACGGGGTGGATGGTGGCGGCCGGCTGCCGCGACCACGAGCCGGACCAGTTCTTCGTGCGGGGGGCTGCACAGAGTCGCCGAGCCGTGCGCATCTGCAACCGCTGTCCGGTGCGCGAGCAGTGCCTCCGGTACGCGATCGACAACGAGATCGAGTTCGGTATCTGGGGCGGGCTCACCGAGCGGCAGCGCCGACGCCTCGTCCGCAACCGTGAGGTCGTCTCCGCTTAGGCTGGCGTGGCAGGCTCGTCGGACGGCGCACCGGTGAGCACGCGTGAGATCGTGGCCAGCGCCCCCCGATCGTGCACATCGGTCCGCAGCAACGGGACCTCGACGAGCACGCTCGGCACCACGCCGTAGAGCGCGGCTGCGACGTCCCGCCGCTCCCGCGCGGCGAGGTTGGTGACGTCGGCCAGCAGCTCGAGGACCGCCGCCGCGGTGGGCTCGGCGTCGGCCAGCGAACGCGCGCCGGCACGGATGTCGTCGTCGGGCGGGCAGCGGTCGCAGGCGGGGTGGACCCGGTTCACGACGACGCCGGCCGTGTGCAGCCCCTCCTGCTCGAGACGCTCGAGGAAGAACCGAGCCTCGCGCAGCGGCGGCGGCTGGGGCGAGGCGACGATCACGAACCGTGCGCTCGGCTGCTCGAGGCGGCGGCGCACCGCCTCGGCGCGCTGCTTGAACCCCTCGTACATCCCCTCGAAGTTGCGGAAGAAGTCCGCGAGGTCCTCGAGCAGGTCCATGCCGGTCACACGACCAGCGACGCGCATGAACGCCTGGGTACCGAAGCCGACCACGCGGGTCAGTCCCCGTCCGGCAGCCATCCCCGGTCGCAGCAGCGTCTTCAGCAGCCGCCCCTCGAGGAAGTCGGTCATCCGTCGAGGCGCCTCGAGGAAGTCGAGCGCGCTCCGCGTCGGCGGTGTGTCCACCACGAGCAGGTCCCACTCGCCCCGCCCGTCGAGCTCGTAGAGCTTCTCCATCGCCATGTACTCCTGCGTCCCCGACAGGGTCGACGACAGGGTCTGGTAGATGCGGTTCGCGCGGATCGCCTCGGCGCGCTC
>CAZADJ010000244.1:0-3881 GCA_964483845.1 uncultured Actinomycetota bacterium
CGGCGTCGAAGATCTTGTCCTGCGCGGTCCGATCGCCGCTGAGCAGGATCTCGAGCAGCCCCGTCAGCAGGTCCTTCCGGATCTCGATCTCCAGGCTGCCCCGGGAGTCCTCCAGGCTGCCCGTCCCGGTGCCGGGCTCGGCGTCCCGGTTGGCCACCGGCGGATCGTCGAGCGCCGCCGCGCCCGCGATGTCGAGCGCCCCGTACCCGTCGACGTTCGGGTCGCCGACCGGCCCGGGGGTCGCGCTCTCGAGGAGCGCGCCCTTGATCTGATCGGGGGTCCAGTCCGGGTGCGCCTGCCGCAGCAGCGCGACCGCGCCGGCGGCGACGGCCGCGGAGAACGACGTCCCGGACGCGCGCATGTGGTGCTCCCCGATACGCGCCTCCGGGTACGTCTCATCCAGCGTGGAGCCGGGGACCCGCGCGCTGACGATGCGGGCGCCCGGAGCGACGATGTCAGGCTTCTGGAACCCGTCGGCCCGGGTCGGACCGCGCGACGAGAAGTCCGGGATCGTGTCGTCCTTGACGCGAACGGTCCCCTGCGAGTCGGTCGAGCCCACGGTGATGACGAAGGGGTCGTCGGCCGGCTTCATGATCGTCTTCGGGCTCGGCCCGTCGTTCGCAGCGGAGACCACGACGACGATCCCCTCCCGCCACGCACGCTGCACCGCGTAGTTCAGCGGGTCGAGCACCTGAGGCTGGAGGGAGTCGGTCCCGAACGACATGTTCACGACGCCGATGTCGTAGGTGTCGGCGTGGCTGACGACCCACTGCAGGGCGGCCAGGATGTGCGAGACGTCGGCGGCCCCGTTCGCCCCAGCCATCTTCACCGGGACGACGTGGGCGCCGGGTGCGACGCCCGCGACCTCGCCGTCGGAGGAGGAGCCGTCGCCCGCCGCGATCGCGGCCACGAACGTCCCGTGGCCGTAGCGGTCGACCCCGTCCTGCTCGGAGGAGAAGTCGGCGCCGCCGACCACACGACCCTCGAGGTCCGCCATCTCGTTCACGCCCGTGTCGATGACGGCGATCCCGACCCCCGAACCATCGAAGCCCTGCTCGTGGAGCTTCGTCGCTCCCACCGTCTTCGGGAAGAAGGTGTCGCTGTCCTCGCCCCAGTCGCCCTCGGCCTGCCCGAACCGGATCGGCGTGTCGAGCGTGACCGCACGCACCACCGAGTCACCGAGCATCCCCAGCGCTTCCAGGCCCGCCTCGGTGAGGTTCGCCGCGAAGCCGTGGACGATCGGCAGCTCCGCGGTCACCTCGCCGCCGTGTCGCTCCACGGCGGCGACCGCGGCGGCCTCGGTCCCGGGCTGGACCTGGACGACGACCTCCGCGGAACCGCCGTCGCGGAGGGCTGCCGGCACCATCGCGTCGATCGTCGGCGCGAGACCGTGGGGCGCGCCGAGGGCCCCACCGGAGGGCGGTGGAGCGTGCGCGAGGATCATGGCAGCAGCCAGCAGCAGCGCCATCAGCGCGCCGGTCAGACCCTCACGGTGGTTCAGCGTCCGGGTTCTCATGGGCCCCACCTCCGCACCTCGTCCCCTCCGAACACTTCTCCCCCTGCACTTCGCGATCGGGTCCGCGCTGATCACGCTCGCTGATCGCGCTCGAGACGAGTATCCTGGGGGTCACGGGCGGTAGCCATAGCTCGAAGGTGTGAAATAGCATCAGCCTTCTGTGACTAGTCCGACGTTCTCGACGGAGGGACGGCCTCCGCCGACCGTGACGTCCTGCTAGCCGAACAGTTCGATGCTGGCGCTGTACGCGTGGCCCCTCCACCAAGAGGCTCCCCCGGGAGTAGGCCGACGAGCGCGAACGCCATCACGATGTGCCGACCAGCCGCGACGCAGGCTCCGACGGTGAGCGCCTCCGCCCACGCGATCCCGGCCGGCACAGGACGAGGGCCTGGGGCGAGCCGTAAGATGTGTGGACACTAGTAGTTACTTCGTGCGGTGGACTTTCGTTGTCCTCGACGACCGTGGGGAGGTGTCGGTGGAGGACCAGAGGCCGCTCGGCATCCGCCCGTTCGCTCCCGTGATCGTCACCGCTGTCCTGGCGATCGCCCTCGCGTTCTCGCTCCGCGGACCGCTGCTCGGACTACCCGTGGACGCTCCGCTGATGAACGCCTCCGTCGAGGCCGCCTCAGCTGTGGTCGCGTTGCTCCTCGCGTACCTCGCCTTCGGCCGCGCGCGTCTGACGGGGCTGGTCCGGGACCTCGCCCTCGTGTACTCGCTCGCCCTCATCGCGCTCATCAACCTCTTCCTCACCGCCGTGCCGGCCATGGTCGGCACACAGGCGGAGCTGGCGTCTGTCCCCGCGGCTGCGATGGTCGTGGCCGCGACCCTGTTCGCCTACGCCTCAACACGGGTCGAGCGCGAGGCCACCCCCGCGAACCAGCCGTGGCTCGACCTGATCATGGTCATCCTGGCCACCACCATCGTCCTCGGTGCGGTCGTGCTCGTGGTGGGGGCGACCGAACCCTCGTCGCGACTGGTCGCCTTCCTCGAGCTCACCGCCGCCGGCGGCTTCGCCCTCGGAGCTATCGGCTTCGCCGTACGGAACACCGAGGACGGCGCGCCCCTGCTCCCCTGGCTGTCCATCGCCGCGACCCTCGCGGCCGTGGCCCGCCTCGAGTACGCCCTGTTCCCGCCGGCGAACCTGACGTGGATCGTCCCCGGTGACGTGCTCCTTCTCGGCTTCTACCTCGCCCTCGCCATCGGCGCCGCCAAGGAGATAAGCATCTACTGGCGCGACGTGGCGCGGGTCGCCGCCCTGGAGGAGCGACGCCGCATCGGGCGTGACCTCCACGACGGGCTCGCGCAGGAACTGGCCTACATCGCCGTCGAGGCGGATGATCTCAGCTCGGCATCAGATGATGAGCGCATGCGCGGCCTCGCGGCCTCGGCACAGCGCGCTCTCGGCGAGTCCCGCCGGGTCATCATGACCTTCGCCAAGGACGGTCAGGAATCGTTCCACGCCGCCCTCATCCAGACGGCCGAGGACGTCGCCCACCGCTTCGGCATCCCGCTCGCCTTCAACCTCCAGGAGGGCGTCGACCTGGGCGGTCAGACGCGCGAGGACGTGCTGCGCATCGTGCGCGAAGCGGTCACCAACGCCGGTCGTCACGCTCGCGCGGACCGCATCGAGATAGAGATGACCAACAGCGACGGGTTCACCATCTGCGTCCGCGACGACGGGCGCGGCTTCGACACCAGCGACGAGGAGATCTGCGCCGGCGGCTTCGGCCTCCGCTCGATGCACGAGCGCGCCGAGGCCATGGGTGGCGAGCTCCGTGTCTGGTCGGCCTGGGGGGCCGGCACCGAGGTGAAGGTGAGGCTGCCGTGACCCTGTCCGTCCTGCTCGCCGACGACCATCCGCCGACCCGCGCGGCCGTACGCCGAGCCCTCGAGGCCGGCGGCTTCTCCATCTGTGCGGAGGCACACGATGCATCGAGCGCGGTCGCGCTGACCGAGGAGCACACCCCCGATGTCGCGCTGCTCGACATCGACATGCCCGGCAACGGCATCGCCGCGGCCGGCGAGATCAACCGGTCAGTGCCGGAGACGGTGATCGTGATGCTCACCGTCTCGCGCCACGACAACGACCTGTTCGACGCGCTGCGCGCCGGCGCGTCCGGCTACCTGCTGAAGGGGACCGACCCCCAGCGCCTCCCCCTCGCCCTCCAGGGCGTGCTGGATGGTGAGGCGGCGCTCCCCCGGGCGCTCGTCTCGAAGCTGATCGACGAGTTCCGCGAGCGCGAGGACCGCCGCGTCCGCCTCCGGCGCGAGCACCGCGTCCGGCTCACCTCGCGGGAGTGGGAGGTCCTCGAGCACCTCAGCGACGGGCTCACCACCGGCCAGATCGCCAAGCGCCTGTTCATCG
>CAZADJ010000245.1:0-3878 GCA_964483845.1 uncultured Actinomycetota bacterium
CCCCACCGGCAGCGCCAGCGCTGGTACCATAGCTGGCATGACGCACAAGACGACCGTCTACCTCCCCAACGATCTGAAGGAAGCCCTCGAGCGCGAGGCAAAACGCCGCGGCTTGTCCGAAGCCGAGGTGATCAGGCAAGCGATTGCCAGAGCGATCAAGCGGCCCAGCCCCAATCCAGGGATCATCGGTGGCGAGCCCATCGCTGAACGCATCGACGAGTTGCTGACCGGCTTCGGTGAACGGTGATCATCGCCGACACCAGCGGGCTCCTCGCCTTCTTTCACCGGGACGAACCCCCCCACACAGCCGTGCGCAGGGTCGTTGAAAATACGGAGGCGCAACTCATCGTCTCTCCGTACGTCGTTGCCGAGCTCGATTACTTGCTCGCCACACGGCTGGGGGTCACCGCCGAACTGGCCGTCCTCAGCGAGCTGTCGAGCGGTGCGTATCACCTTGCTGACTTCGATACGGAGGCGCTGAGCGCCGCCGCCGCTGTGGTCAAGCGGTACCGAGATCAGGGAATCGGCGTCGCCGACGCATCCATCGTCGTCCTGGCTGAACGGTTCCGCACCCGATCCGTGCTCACCCTCGACCGCCGCCACTTCGAGGTTCTCCGACCGATGGACGGCGGACGTTTTCGGTTGCTCCCCTGATCCAGAGGCCGACTCCTCCACTTCAGACTTCCGGCGATACTGGAGCGCCTCGCCACCTCAATCGGAGCCCCCATCCGTTGTCCGACAGCACGGCGGAGCCCCGACGCCCGGGGCTCCGCTGTGCTGTTCGTAGCGTCAAGCTACGGGAGTAGCCCTCCGACGATGTACATCAGGATCGCCACGACCTCCTGGACGGCCCCCTCCGGGTCCTCGCTCAGGTGGTCGAGGAGGTTGTCAGAGCAGTTCGTGGCGCTGAGTCCGCCGCCCTGGTGGTGGTATCCGACGCTCACGGGGTAGTTGCTAGTCTCCGAGATGGAAACCTCAACCCCTCCGCCGACACCCGCTTCCTCCGATTCGACGTCCGCCCGCGCGTAGTTGGTCCGGTCGTCGTTGCAGTCGATGGCGGCTGCCGACGGTGCCCCCATCACCCCCAGGCTCGCACCCAGCACGAGCGCCACGAGCATTGCGATGAACTTGTTCATGCCATCCCTCCAATCGGATCTCCCATAGCCCGATCCGCTCGTGGTCGTGCGCTTGATCCTCCACGGCTTGCCGGTCCGAGCAGAGGAAGGAACCGGTTCCCCGTTCACCGAGACGGCACCGGCGGCCGTTTGGCTTCGTGCGCATCCGACCATGAGCTGGACGCGACGATGGCGCTGCAAGGAGGCGTCATACGAAGGTATGCTTGCCGTATGACGATGCTGAGCTTTCGCGTCGATGACGAAGATGCCGAGCGGGTCCAGGCCTGGGCTGACCGCCTTGGCATCGATCGCTCGGAACTGATTCGTCAGGCACTGCGTCGCCATCTTCTCCGGTTGGCGAGTGAGAACGACGCCGAAATCTGGGAGCAACAGCCCCTCGACCAAAATGAGCAATCGCTGGCGGCGGTCGCGGATTGGGGTCCTGCCGAAGACTGGTCTGACTGGACCGATGCAGCGCGGTGACATCTGGTTCGCGGCGACACCGGGTGGCGACCGGCCCGTCCTCGTCTTGACGCGTGATCCGGTGGCGGCCCGGATCGGTTCGGTGGTCGTTGCGGCACTCACGCGTGTTCAACGCGGCCTCGTCTCCGAACTCGAGCTGTCGCGCACCGAGGATGGGGTCCCGACCGACTGCGTCGTCAATTTCGACAACATCCACACGCTGCCGCGGCACGCGTTTCGACACCAGGTCACCACGCTGTCTCGAGCCAGGCTCGCAGAGGCCTGTCGGGTGCTTTCGGCAGCGACCGGCTGCTGAGGTGGCGGTTCGGTCAAGCGAAGAGTGGATCATCGGCGATCACCTGCTTGGGCCCAAACGAACCGCCACCGGGGGCGTTGCCCTACAAGGGACCGCACCTGCGTAGATCAGCGTGTAGTTGACCGTGGGGATCTGGCCTAACGGCGGGGCATGTTCGATCACGATGAACTCAGGAGTCCCGAAGTTGATCGACTGCCGATGTTAGATGAACGGATCCCATAGCACGATCGGTGAGGCAGGATGCGACGTAGGAGACCACAGGTGCCCGACGGCCGAGAGCCCTCACGGAGTCGACCGCCGCCCAATGAGTTTCGTTGGGATAACCTGGAGGTCACCACGACGCGGGGAGGTTCGAATGCCCAGATCGCCAGAGGCTCAGCGTGGGGCCGTGACTGCGTCGGCCCCCTCAGGCCGGGGCAACCCGCCCGACGCCGAGCGTTCAGAAGTGCTGGCGCGGCTCGATCGCCTCGTGGAGGCGCTCGGAAACAATCGTGTCGCCCAGCTCGTCGGAGTCTCGAAGTCCCAGCCTTCACGCTGGCGCTCGGGGAAGGAACGCATCGGGCCGGAGAACCGCTGCAAGGTGCTCGACCTCGACTACGTCTTCAACCGCCTTGCCCAGGTCTACCCTCAAAGGCAGGCTGAGATCTGGCTGGAGTCGATGAACGCCTCGCTGGGGGCACGTCCTGTCGATGTCTTGCGCCTGCGAGGGGTGGTTCCGGTGATCGAGGCCATCGACGCCGAGGAGCAGCTCGCCTATTCCTGACCCGGGTCTGTACTTCCGGGTCTTCCCCTGGGTTGCCGATGCCCGCGCGGGTAAGCCGGGGCATCCTCTGTACGTCTCACCTCGGCAGGGTGCGGGTCGGATCGACAACCCCGAGCACTACCTCACCTTGTATGCGTCCGACTCGTCCGTCGGTGCTGTCGGCGAGGCCTTTGGCAACCACGCCTTGTGGACGCCCCAGCTTCTCGCGGGGCCGCCCGGGCTGGCAGACAGTACGCGCGCGTTGGCGACGCTCACGGTTTCGGCCGAGGTCCTTGACCTCGACGATCCCGCCGTTCTCCTCGAACGTGGGCTGCGTCCCTCGGAGGTCGTCATCCGCGACCTCACACGGACGCAGGCGTGGGCGCTCCGCATGTTCGGGGAGCGGCGGTGGGGTGGCGTCCGCTGGTGGTCGCGCCACGACGCCCGCTGGTCGGCTGCGGGTATCTGGGACAGAGACGGTATCGACGTCGAAAACGTCGCAGGATTGACCCTCGACCACCCCGCGGTCATCGAAGCTGCCGAGGTACTGAGCCGACCATGGCAATGATCAGCCGACGTGCGAACCGGACGCGGAACCAGAGAGGCCTGCTAGCCCGTACCGAGCAAGAGCGCGGCCCCCGGTCGGGGACCGGGGGCCGCACAACCACCTGGTCGGGCTAAGGAAGCAGGCCCCCGACCACGGCCAGGATGAAGTTCGCCCATCCCTCTGCGAAGCCCACGGGGTCATCCGCGGCTTCGTTCACCGTGGGATCCGAGCACACCAAGCCGGACGACCCATCCCAAGCCAGGGCGCTCACGGACACCGGGGCGTCGTTCTGGTCCGAGGCCCACACCTCAACGGACACGCCAGACAGCGCCGGGTTAACCTCACCCAGCGTCTCGGACTGCACGTGGACACGCGCGACCTGGCCCTCCTCGCATGCCGAAGCAGGCTGGGCCGCCAAGGCTCCAAGCGTGAGACCCATTACAACCGTGACTGCCAGTGCGATAAGCCTTTTCATGCCATCCCTCCAATCGGATCTCCCATAGCCAGATCCATGCCTCCGCGAGACTGCGCGTTCGGCGCCGTGCACGGGATGGCCCGGAAGGCATGTCGTCATTCTTCGAGGTAAAGTGACGACGTGACCGGCGAATATCCGAGGCTGCTGCCTCGGGCGGAGACGAGCTTGTTCCTCTTCGGTGCCCGGGGCACCGGCAAGACGACCTGGGCCCGGCGCCAGTA
>CAZADJ010000246.1:0-3872 GCA_964483845.1 uncultured Actinomycetota bacterium
GCTTCGACGTTGATGGTGCGGGGGCCTTCTCGGTGCCGGCCGGTGAGGTCGGTGCAGGTCAGCGTGCCGCGTGCTTCGCGGACGTGGACGGTGGCGTGGGGTTCGGTGCGTTGGGTCTGGGTGATGTCGTCGAAGGTGGCGGTGCACTCGCCGTCGTGGCTGTTGAAGTTGGCGGCGTCGACGGTGATCGAGATGGTGAGGCCGCCGCCGGTTGTCATGGTGTCGTCGGGGGCGTGCCCGAGGATGGCGAGGCGGTCGCGGCGTCCGAAGCGCAGCCGGAGGTCGCGTTCGTCGTCGAGGTCGCGGTCGTCCCAGCGGGTGGTCGGCTCGAGGCGGATGGTCCGGTCGATATCGCCGGTGATCTCGAGCACGGCGCCGGGTTCGTCGAGGCGGAGTTGACGGTCGGGGGGTTCGCATCCGGCGAGGATGAGCACGGCTGCTGCGGCGAGGACGGCGGGGACGCCGGGGTGGGTCATGGTGCGGGCTTTCATCGGCTGGTGAGGGGGTTGCGGGTGGTGGGGTCGAGCGTCTCGCGGAGACCGACGGACAGCAGGTAGAAGGCGGCGCAGATCGCCGAGATGGTCAGCGCGCCGGCCACGAGCGTGCTCCAGGCGATGCCGCCGCCGAGAACCTGCTGGTAGGTGAGCCCGTAGTAGACGACGCTGCCGAGTCCGAGGCGTTCGGTCTGTCCGGGGGTGAGGTACTCCACGAACCCGGAGGCAACGATCGCGCCGGTGACCGCGAGCATGGTCTGGATGGCAGCGAGCGGGGCGAGGTGGGGAGCCAGGTGGCGGGCGATGATGTGGGTTGCTCCGCCGCCGGCGATGCGAGCGGCGTCGATGAAGGGCTTGGCCATCACGGTCAGCCCGTAGGAGCGCACGGTGACCGCGGCGGCGCCGGCGCCGGCGAGCAGCCCGTAGGTGAGGCCGAACGCGACGGGGCCGAAGATGCCGGGGCGAGCGATGCCGAACGCGATCATCGCGATCGGGGCAGGCAGCAGCAGCATCGCGTCGGACAGGTTGGACAGGACGGTGTCGACCGGGCCGCGCCAGTAGGCGGCGACCGCCCCGATCACGAGCGCGACCAGTCCGGTGACCACGGCGGTGACGATCGCGATGGTGAGCGCGGAGCGCAGGGTGAAGGTGACCATGGAGGCGACGTCGCGGCCGAGCGGGTCGGTGCCCAGCACGTGGGCCGCCGACGGTCCGGAGGGGTGGGCGACGGCTGGGTCGAAGCCGTGCACAGGGTCGTAGACGGACGGCGGCCAGACGGTGCCGACCAGCAGTGGGTGGGCGGCGGCGGCGAGGGTGAACAGCACGAGGATCGCGGCCCCGGCGATCGTGGCGGGGTGTCGGACGGTCTCGCCGAGACGGGGCACACGGCGTCGCAACAGGGTGAGGCGGTTCATGGGCGGGTCGTGGGGGCTCGGATACGGGGGTCGATCCAGGCGTGGGTGATCTCGAGGGCCAGGCGCAGGGCGAGCACGAGCAGGCCGACGGTGACCAGCACCCCGAGGATGAGGGGCACGTCGACCGCTTCGACCGCGTGGAAGAAGGTGGTGGACAGCCCCTGGAGGGCGAACTCGTGCTCGATGATGATCAGCCCGGCCAGGATGTAGGGGACCGACGCGAAGAAGCGCGACATGGCCGGCAACGTCGCGTTGGGAGCGACGTGGCGTTCGCGGATCTCGAGCTCGTCGAGCCCTACTGCGCGGGCGGTGGTGACGTAGGCCTCGCGGCGTTCGGCTGCCATCGAGGTGCGGGTGACGAAGGTGATCTCACCGAACGCGAGGATCACGAACGCGGCGAAGACCAGCAGCGTGCTGCCGTGCCCGACCCCGGCGCGGGGGTCGGCGCGCAGCAGTAGATCGAGCGCCTCGGGACCGAACCCGGCCGCGTACCAGGAGGCGATCGCCGCGGCCAAGGGCAGCGGGAGGGAGGCGGCGGTCGCCCAGCGCCACCACCCCCGCCGTCGCATCCACCCGCGGACGATCAGCGCGACGATGAGGGCGAGGAGCAGGGTCGCCGACATGCGCAGCATCACGGCCTGGTGGGTCCACGGGCTGGTGGCCCACATCGCCCGGGAGTCGATCGGTAGACCCAGGTGGGGCCGTGCGGCGAACAGCGGACCGGCGAAGGCGTAGATGAGGAGGAACGCCAGCCATGGCGGGAACGCGGTGTAGGCCAGCACCCCCGCGGTGGTGGTCGCGGCGGAGACCGTCCGGCGACGCTGCCAGGCGACCGCCCGACCCAGCCACGCGCCGAACAGGTAGGCGACGATCCCACCCACCGCGAAGACCAGCAGCGTGACGGGAAGCGCCTGGTCCCACAGGATCTCCCCCACCGGCGGGCCGGCGAACGAGGCGCCCAGACTCCCCGTGGCGAGTTCACCCAGGTACGACAGGTACTGGACGACCAAGGGTCGATCCAGGCCGCGCTCGCGGCGCATCGCCTCGAGCACCTCGGGTGGGGTGCCGATGTGGAAGGCGGTGACGTAGTCGAACGGGAACAGCAGGTTGACGGCGAAGAACACGATGGTGACGAACACCACCAGGGTGACCAGGCTCCACGCAGCCCGACGGACCACGAACCCCAGCACGCCACCTCCTCCACAACCGGTCGTGAGGCCGTCTGAGATGCAGACGCGCGAGGCCACCGGCACGTGTCACCCGCCTACCATCGCGACACCGGCAGACGTGCCGACACCTCACGGGCCGCTCGTGCGTCTGCACCGTGAACGCCGACGAACGGTGTGCGGTGAACCCGTTGGTCTCCCTGGACGAGTTCTGTGAGCAGCAGCACCCGCGGCTGGTGCGGACGGTCGCTGCCCACTGCGGGGACCGTGACCAGGCCGAAGAGATCGCCCAGGACGCCCTCGCTCGCGCTTGCGACCACTGGGACGAACTCCGGCACATGGACGCGCCCGGCGCGTGGCTCCACCGGGTCGCCCGCAACCTGACCGCCTCCCACTACCGGCGCCAACGCACCCGGCGGCGCACCTACGAACGGCTAGCCGAACCCGACGCCTGGCACACCGACCCCGACACCCCCACCGTCGTCGCCGTCCGTCGCGCTCTCGAACTGCTGCCTGCGCGCCAGCGCGCCGCGGTCACGCTGCGCTACCTCGACGACTGGGCCGTCGCCGACGTCGCCGACGTGCTCGACACCACCGAAGACGCGGTCAAGTCCCTCACCTACCGGGGCATCAACACCCTGCGCGACCAGCTCGCCCCCGAAGACCCGCCCAGCCGGCTACGCCGCGCAGCGGGCCTGCTCGCCATCGTCCTCGTCGCCACCACCCTGGCCGCCGCCTCCCTGTCCCACACCGGACCCGAACCGGTCTACATCGACCCCGGACCGCCACCCACACCCCCCGTCGAGACCGACAGCTGGTGGGCCAACAGCACCGCCACCATCACCGGCGCGACCACCGACACCCTCCGACTCACCGACCTGGTCACCGCCCGCGCCGACGACCCCATGGACGGCGAACCCCTCGACACCGTCGACCTGACCCTCCGCGCCCCAGGCGAAGGTGCCGTCGCCATCCGCGGAGAGATCGAACGCATCAGCACCACCGGCGACGACCTCGAAGTCCTCCTCGTCCACGACGGCGTCTTCTACCGCAGCCTCACCGACGAATGCACCGTCACCCTCAACCACATCGGCCCACGCCCAGACGTCACTCTCGGCTCCTACCTCATCACCGGGTCCATCACCTGCCGAAGCCTCGCCCCCCAAGACGGTGGCACACCGGTAGCCCTACACGTCACCATCCACCACGAACTCGGCGCCCACTCACCCGACGGCAACTGACGCACGTCAGCGGCCCCGAGCCAACACGACTCCGGCCCCAACAGTGCAGCAGCGCCC
>CAZADJ010000247.1:0-1293 GCA_964483845.1 uncultured Actinomycetota bacterium
CGCGACGCGGAACGACGCCGGCAGCGCCTCGGGGGTGACGGAGTCGACGAAGTCCGGCTGATCGCTGAACATCTCCCGGAAGCGGTCGTAGGCCTCCTCCTTGGACTCGTAGTAGACCTCGGAGACCAGCGGGTCATCGAGCAGGTCCTGCTCGAGCCCGTCGCGCTGCTCGGGCGTGATCGGCGGACAGTTGCGGCCGTCACAGAGGAAGATGGAGACCTCGATCTTCCCGTACCAGTACCCCGCGGCGAGCTGGACCTGGTCACGGACGAGCAGCGCCGCACCGAGCAGGGTGAGGGAGACCGCGACCGACAGGACGACGGCGACCGTCATGAGGAGGTTCCGTCGGAGGCCGACGCCGGCCTCCTGCAGCACGTACTGGGTGCGTCCGGACACCGCTGCCCCCTCGCTAGCTCTTGTACCCGTACACGCCGCGCGTCTGGTCGCGCACGACGATGCCCTCCTCGAGCTCCACCACGCGGCGACGCATCGAGTCGACGATCTGCTGGTCGTGCGTCGCCATGACCACGGTCGCGCCGGTGCGGTTGATGCGGTCGAGCAGCTTCATGATCCCGACCGAGGTCTGCGGATCGAGGTTGCCCGTCGGCTCGTCGCACAGCAGCACCCGCGGTCCGTTCACGAACGCGCGGGCGACCGAGACACGCTGCTGCTGCCCGCCGGACAGCTCGTGGGGGAGCGCGTCGGCCTTGTCAGGCAGACCGACCAGGTCGAGGACCTCCGGGACGCGCTTGTTGATGACGTGGCGCGGCTTGCCGATCACCTCGAGCGCGAAGGCGATGTTCTCCTCGACGGTCTTGTTCTCCAGCAGCTTGAAGTCCTGGAAGACGTGGCCGATCTCGCGGCGCAGCAGCGGGACCTTCCAGCTCTTCAGGGTGCCGAGGTTCTTCCCGAGGATGTGGATCTCGCCCTCGTCGGGCTCCACCTCCTTGGTGAGCAGCTTCATGAGGGTGGACTTGCCGGAGCCGGACGGACCGACGACGAAGACGAACTCCCCCTTGTTGATGTCGATGGAGACGTCCTTCAGCGCGACGACCGCGCCGTCGTTGTACGTCTTCGTGACGTCCGTCAGGGTGATCACACCAGGCGCTCCACGGGGGTGTCGGGGCGGCTCGGTCGCGGTGCGCCCGGCCCGTGTCCGACCAGGGTGCGGCTCACCATCCGGCTCCGTCGGTCACCCGCGCCGGCGCCTCGAGCTCCGCGGGGTCCCTCGGGCGGCCGGTCAGGTCCTCGTCCAGGTCCTCGCTCGGGTCGTGCTCGCTCGGGTCGTGCTCG
>CAZADJ010000247.1:1393-3861 GCA_964483845.1 uncultured Actinomycetota bacterium
CTCGCTCGGGTCGTGCTCGCTCGGGTCGTGCTCGTTCGGGACCCTGGCGCGGTCCTCGGTCGGACGCTCGACCAGGTGCTCGGGGCGGAGGGCCGTGGAGGGAGGCGCCCCGGGCCCGACGCGGGCAGGAGGCTACCACTTGCCCCAGGGGGGGACGAGGAGGCGGACTCACGCTGCCGCCCCCCCGTCGCCTTCAGCCGCCCGCCGCCGGAGCTCGGCCTCGATGAGCTCGTCGAGGTCGCCGTCGAGGACCGCATCGACGTTGCCGGTCTCGTGGTCCGAGCGCAGGTCCTTCACCATCTGGTACGGGTGCAGGACGTAGCTGCGGATCTGCGAGCCGAAACCGACGTTCTGCTTCCCCCCGCGGATCTCCTCGAGCTCCTCCTGTCGCTCCTGGCGCTGCAGCTCCGCGAGCTTGGCTCTCAGGACCCGCATCGCGACCGCCCGGTTCTGGTGCTGGGACTTCTCGTTCTGGCAGGAGACGACGATCCCGGTCGGCAGGTGGGTGATACGGACCGCGCTGTCGGTGGTGTTCACGCTCTGACCACCGGGCCCCGACGAGCGGTAGACGTCGATGCGGATCTCCTCCTCCGGCACCTCGATCTCGTCCTCGAGCTCGGGCAGCACGGGGACGACGTCGACGAGGGCGAAGGAGGTCTGCCGGCGCTTGTTCGCATCGTACGGGGAGATGCGCACGAGACGGTGGACGCCGTGCTCGGTCTTCAGCAGGCCGTAGGCGTCGGATCCCTTCACCTCGAGCGTGGTCGACTTCAGTCCGGCCTCCTCCCCGAAGTTCTGGTCGATGATCTCGACGTCGAAGCCGCGACCCTCGGCCCAGCGCACGTACATCCGCTGCAGCATCTGGGCCCAGTCCATCGCGTCGAGCCCGCCCTCACCGGCGTGGATGAGCACGATCGCGTCCGAGGAGTCGTGCTCGCCGGAGAGCAGCGTCGCGACCTCCAGCCGATCCAGGGCCGCGGTCAGCCGGTCGACGATCGACGCCACCTCCGTGGCCGTGGTCTCGTCCTCCTCGGCTCCGGCGAGCTCGTCGAGGACGCTCACGTCGTCGAGCTGCTGCTCGAACGTGTCGATGCGCTCGAGCTCCTGCTCGACCCGTGAGAGCTCGGTCGTGACCTGCCGCGCGTGGTCGGGGTCGTCCCACAGATCGGGGGAGGCGGCCGCGTCCTGGAGCTCCTTCAGACGGACCCGCTTGCCGGGCAGGTCAAAGGTACTCCTTGACGTGGCTGAGCCGACGCTCGAGCTCGGCGATCCGGTCCTCGTGGCGCTGCACCATCGTCGCTCCTCGGGTCGTCGGTGTCGCGGAGGTCGTCGGCGCCGAGGGTACGGGCGGTCGCGGCGCGTGCCGAGCAACCCCGCTGCCGCCGCCCCGGCGTGACCCCGCGCGAGACACCTCGGGCACAGATGACACCGAACGTCGGAGACCCGTGCAAGGGACGACGGCCACCGAGCCTGGGAGACCCCGTGCAAGAGACAACGGCCGGCGCCCTCCCCTCGTGAGGCACCGACCGTCGTCCCGGTGCGTTCTTCCACGAGGCACCCCGGCGGTCCTCCCGCCTGTGCGCGCAACGCACACCACAGCCGTGGGGCTGCGCACACCGGCTGGGTGTTCCCGGACGACCGGGGCCGCCCGGCCGTCGACCCGGACCGGACGGCCAGCCGGGAGGTCTCCACCCGGCCAGCCGTCCGGGGCTCCACCTCCCCCGGCGCGTCGGGCTCCGCGATGATCGCATCGTCGCTGCGCCACGGGCGAGCCACGCGGCGGGGCGCGACCCACCGACGAGACGGGGGAGGCACATGAGCGAACTGATCATCGTGGGGATGCTGAGCATCACGACCGTGGCGATCGCCGGGCTGGTCGTGGTCCTCGGGTCGCTACTGGAGCCGCGTCACCCGGCCGCGCTGGAGCTCCGGGCCGACCGGGAGGACGTGAGGGAGAGCTGAGCCGACGAGCTGTGCCGACGGGCTCAGCCGTCAACGCGGCGCCTCCACCGCGTCGCCGGCTCCCGCGAGGACGAACCGCGCGAAGCGCCACAGCTCGATCAGGTCACGCCCCGCGCTGAGCACGCGCCGGGGTGTGGGACGGAAGTCGACGTGGGTGAACCCCCGCAGCGTGCTGGTGCGGGCCCGGGGGATCGCGTCCGCGAGCCGACGCATCTCGTCCACGCCGATCACCGGATCGGCCTCCGCGTGCGCCAACGCGACCGGAGCGCGCACCCGGTCCGCGACAGCGATCGGCGACAGCGCGTCGAGCCGCGCCCGAAGACCGTCGGGCAGACTGCTGACGGGCGATCCCTCGACGAGCACGGCTTCGATCGCCCGCCGCTCGTCGGCGGTGAGCGCACCGTCTCCCTCGGGTCCGGTCGCGGCGTCCAGGTGCTCGCGGAGCAGACCCCGGTCCTCGATCCGCGCGTCCCGGATGAGGTCCTCGAGGTGCGCGTAGGCACCGA
>CAZADJ010000248.1:0-1821 GCA_964483845.1 uncultured Actinomycetota bacterium
TTGAACGCGGAGCCCGAGATACCGAACCCAGATGCCGAAAGTGAGGCGCGCCCCGGACCCCGGCGCCCTCCCCACAGGGGAGCGAGCGACAGAACGGGGTCACCGATGGGCAGCGCAACCGATCGCTCCGCGATCAGTTCCACGTCGTCCGGATGGGAACTCGTCGGTGCGGAGCCCCGGACCGATCGAGTAACGGCCCTCGGCGCGGATTGGGTCGCGGCACTTGCGCTGGGCCTGGCGGTGTCGGCGCACGAGGACGACGTCGCGGTCGATGAGCTGCTCGCCGTGTCGGGACGCAGCGCCACCGTCCTGACCGCCGCCAGCGACCGCGTCAGGCTGGTTGACACGGTCGACGGGCCGGAGATGCGCCGGGCCGAACGTCTGTTGGCGCTGGCGCTCGACCACCTCGCACCGGATGGATCGCCGAGGACGCCGCGGTGAGCGCGCAACCCCTCCTGCACCACGATCGGATCGAGGTCGTCGCGGTCGATCCGGGCGCACCCTTCCCCGAGGACCGCAATGGGACGTGGCCGTGTCCGGCCTGCGGACACCGGCGGCCGTTCGGGGGAGCGCGCCTCGTCTGGGTCATCAACCAGGATCCGCCGGCGCACGAGCGGGCGGTCGTGGTCTGTCGCGGGTGCTTCGACACGCTCTGCGGCGAAGCCGAGCTCACGCCGCGACAGGAGCTGGGGTCCGAGGAGGGGTCACGACCGTGAGCCTCCGGGACGACACGACAGGGCCCTCGCCCCTGGGTTCGCTCCGCATCGACGGCACCGACGCGGAGGTGCTCGAGCTCCGCATCCCGCCGCCCGACGAGGAACGGGATGCTGTCTGGCGTTGTCCCGGGTGCGGCGACCATCAGGAGGACCGGCCGGCCCTCTACCTCCTCGTTCGGAGCCGGCGTCGGACCCGCATGGAGCAGTGGATGCGCCTCTGCGACCGCTGCTGTCGGAACGATGACGTCCGGCAGCTCGAGGCTCAGGCGTCGACGGAGCCGGTGGACGAGGCACGGTGACATCGGGCGGACGGCCCGTCCGACGGGCCGAGCACCGTGCCGTCGAGCTCTAGCCCGCCCGTTACCGTCGGGTGATGGCTGAGGTCCGTGTCGGGACGAGCGGGTGGTCGTACGACGACTGGGACGGCCGTTTCTACCCGGAGGAGGTCCCGCGGAGCCGCTGGTTCGAGCACTACGCCAGCGTCTTCCCCACCGTCGAGGTCAACTACAGCTTCTACCGGCTCCCCCGGACCAGTACGGTCGAACGCTGGCACGATCAGGCTCCCGACCGCTTCCGCTACGCGATCAAGGGCAGCCGCTACGTCACCCACAACCTGAAGCTCGCCGGGGCCGCGGACGCGGTCGGGAACGTGACCGAGCGTATGGCCCCGCTGCGGTCGTTCCTCGGCGTGTGGCTGTGGCAGCTCCCGCCGAACCTGAGGAAGGACGTCGAGCGACTGGACACCTTCCTCGGCCTGCTGCCCGGCGGCCAGCGTCACGCGGTCGAGTTCCGCGACCGGTCGTGGTGGGACGACGAGGTCTACGAGACGCTCGCGTCCCACGGGGCCGCGTGCGTCTGGCTGTCAGACGGGCAGATGCCGGACGAGACGCCGACCGTCGCCGACTTCGTCTACGTCCGCATGCACGGGTTGGGCGAGGAGCGCTACCGGCACGACTACACCGACGCCGAGCTCGAGCCGTGGGCGGAGCGGCTGGAGGAGGCGGCCCGCGGCGGGCTCGACGCCTACGCCTACTTCAACAACGACCACCGGGCGAACGCACCGACGAACGCGTCGCGGCTGATCGAGCTCCTCGGGGACACGGCG
>CAZADJ010000248.1:1921-3855 GCA_964483845.1 uncultured Actinomycetota bacterium
CAGCCTCAGCGCTGGCACGCGGGGCAGCGGTAGGTCGAGCGGCTCGCGACCCGCTCGCGCTCCAGGTCCTGCCCGCAGCGGGGACAGCGTGGTTCGTCCTCGTCGCGGGCGGCGGTGAGGGTCCCCTCGTCCGGCGGGACGCGACCGGCGGGGATCGACCGGTCGAGCACGGTCCGGAGGGCGTCGTGGACGTTCTCGACCTGCTCCTCGTCGAGCTCGCGAGCGGTCGCGGTCGGGTCGATGCCGGCGGTCCACAGGATCTCGTCCACCATGAGGTTGCCCAGCCCGGCGATCATCTCCTGGTCCATGAGGGCGGACTTCACCCCGCCACGACGGTCCCCCAACCGCTCCGCCAGCCGGGACACGTCGACCTGCGTGCCGTCGGGACCCAGCGGGCCCGTCACCGCACGCAACTCCGACCGTGTGCGGGTGAGCCAGACCCCCCCGAGCTTGCGCTGCATCTCCACGCGTAGCTCGCCGGCGTCGCAGACGAAGATCACGCGGTCGTGCGGTCCGCGATCACGTCCACGCTCGTCGGTCCACTCCAGGCGGCCGGTCATCCCGAAGTGGAACACGACGGTGGTCGCGGTGCCTGGCCGTGCCTCTCGCTCGCCGTCGGAGAGCGGCGCGAACAGCCACTTGCCGTGGCGCTCCGGGGCGGCGAAGTGCCGGCCCCGGACGGCCCGACCGAGGCCCTGCGGGGTCGTGTTGCGGATGACGTCGGGATCGGGGGCCGTGACGCGTCCGATGCGCGCCCCCGTGGCGTGCTCGGCGAGGTAGCGGCGCCAGCCCTCGACGTCCGGTAGCTCCGGCATGTCACCAGCGTGCCGGCCGCCGGGTGTACGGCGTGTCCGTGCGGGGCGTCCGAACGGTGCCCCGGCCCCCCAAGGGGTGCGCAGCCGGTCCGTGCGGCCAGCGGCCAGCCGGCGGTGGAGGCGGGCTCCGCCTCGGCCGTCGCCGTCCACGGTGCAGGGGACCCGGCGACCACCGGCGACCCGCCTGTTGGAGGTTCACGTGGAGCTCGGCTACCACCTGTCCAGCGAGGAGCACGGCGCCCGGGCGCTGGTCCAGCACGCCGCTCTCGCTGAGCAGCGGGGGTTCCGGTACGCGACCATCTCCGACCACTTCCACCCGTGGCTGCCCGAGCAGGGGCAGAGCCCCTTCGTCTGGGGCGTGCTCGGCGCGCTCGCCGAGGCCACCGACCGTCTGCACCTCACCACCGCGGTCACCTGCCCGACCGTGCGCATGCACCCCGCCATCGTCGGGCACGCGGCCGCGACCGCCGGGGCGCTGCTGGAGGGGCGTTTCTCGCTCGGACTCGGATCGGGGGAGAACCTCAACGAACACGTGCTCGGGGACCGCTGGCCACGTGCCGCGGAGCGTCTGGACATGCTCGAGGAGGCGGTCGAGGTGATCAGGGCGCTGTTCACCGGCGAGCAGGTCAGCCACCGGGGCGTGCACTACACGGTCGAGGACGCGCGCCTGTACGAGCTGCCGGACGACCCGCCGCCGATCCTCCTCGCGGCCTCCGGCTCACGCGCGACGGCGATGGCCGGACGCATCGCCGACGGTCTCATCAGCATCAGCGCCGACGCCGATCAGGTCGCGGAGTTCACCGACGGGGACCCCGGCGGGGACCCTCGCCCCCGCATCGGCAAGGTCGACGTCTGCTACGCCGATGAGGTCGACCGGGCGCGCAAGACGGTGCTGGCCTGGTGGCGCAACGCTGGCGCCGGACCGGCCGGTGCGGAGCTGCGCACCCCCGAGCAGTTCGCCGCGCTGCTCGACGACGTCACCGACGACGCGGTCCTGTCCGACGTGGTGCTCGGCCCCGACCCGGCGCCGTACCGTGCGCGCATCGCGGCGTTCGCCGAGGCCGGTTTCGACCGTGTGATCCTGCACCAGATCGGACCCGACCAGCGTCGGTTCCTGGA
>CAZADJ010000249.1:0-3823 GCA_964483845.1 uncultured Actinomycetota bacterium
GGATCGGGCTGCGGGGCGTCCCCGCCAGCGGGCGGGCTCGGGTCCATCGCGTACCGTCTCGGGTGTGACCTCCGCACCGAGCCTGCCGCCGACGCGCCGCGAGCGCGTCTGGCTCGACGCGCCGGTCGAGTCGGGGCGCGAGGCCGGGTTCGGCGTCTACCTGCACATCCCGTTCTGCGAGCACCGCTGCGGGTACTGCGACTTCGCGACCTACGACGACCGTGGCCACCTCCGGGACCGCTACGTGGCCGCGCTCCGCGACCTGATCGCGCGCGCGGCGGACGGGTTGCAGGTGGCGCACACCGGCCCCACCGGTACGTCCGACCGCGCCGGTCCTTCCGGCACCGGCCGAGGGTGGCCGACGGTGACCTCGGTCTACATCGGCGGCGGCACCCCGACGATGCTCCCCGGCGACGACCTCGCCGGGCTCGTCGCCCTCGTGCGTGGACGCTTCGACGTCGCCGCCGACGCCGAGATCACCGTCGAGGCCAACCCCGAGACCGCGGAACCCGGCGCCTTCGCCGCTCTCGCGGCCGCCGGGGTGAACCGGATGAGCCTCGGCGCTCAGTCGTTCGCCCCCCACGTGCTGGAGACCCTCGAACGTCTCCACGACCCCGACCGGGTCCCCGAGGCGGTCGCGGTCGCGCGCGACGCGGGGATCGTCGACATCAACCTCGACCTCATCTACGGAACCCCCGGCGAGACCGACGCGGACTGGGAGGCCAGCCTCGCGGCCGTGCTCGATCTCGGCGTGCAGCACGTCTCCGCGTACGCGCTCACCGTCGCGGCCAACACCCCACTCGCTCGCCACGTCGCCGAAGGCCGCATCCCCCCGCCCGACCCGGACCTGCAGCGGGAGCGCTTCGAGGTCGCCCGAACCGTCCTGGGCGACGCCGGCCTCGAGCAGTACGAGGTGTCCAACTGGGCGCGTGGACCGGAGCGACGCTCCGACCACAACGTCCTGTACTGGCGGCACGGTGACTACCTCGGGCTCGGGGTCGGCGCGCACGGCCACATCGACGGGCACCGTGTCTGGCAGCACCGCTCGATCGAGCGGTGGTTGGCCGACGTGGAGGCCGGCCGGACGCCGGTCGGCGGCGAGGAGCGCCTGTCCGACGACGAACGCGCCCGTGAGCGGCTCCTGTTGGGGCTCCGCCTCCGTGAGGGCCTCCACCCCCGCGACGTCCCACCGATCCCCGAGGCAGCCGTCCAGGACGCCGCTGACGCCGGGTTGCTCGAACTCACCTGCGGCCGCTTCCAGGCCAGCGAGGACGGGTGGTACCTCCTCGACGAACTGGTCCGACGGCTCACGTGACGTCGCGGCCGTCGGCCGGGTCAGTCCCCGTCGGCGCGGGACTCCTCGATCGCCTCGCGCACCAGCCGACGGACACGGCGGTCCTGCCGACGGACCCGCAGGCGGTGGCCGAGGTACCACAGGGAGAGCACGGTGACGGCCCCGCCGATCGCCGCGTAGGTCAGCCGCCGGACGATCTCGTCCTTCGGGGGGAGGGTGGCCTGGAGCGCGCCGAGCTCCGCGTCCAGCCGGCCACGGATCTCCTCGATCTCGCTCACCGTCGCAGCTGTGTTCTCGCCCACTCCGCGTCCTCCTTCAGGGTCCGTCGTGTCTCCTCCGGGTCGAACGGCGGCTGCTGCATCTTGCGCACCGTCACGAGCCCGCCGATCAGGGTGACGAGGAGGAACCCGCCGGCCACGATCAGCCGCGACGCCCAGGCCGACACCACGTTGTCCAGCGCGAACGCCGCCGCCGACCCGAGGAAGCCGAGCGCGAACAGGGCGGCGACACCGGCGACGATCGCCCCCGCCGCTCCGATCGCGCGAGCCGTCGCCGCCTCGGCGAGCTCCTGCTTGGCGAGCTCGACGTGGGCCTGGAACAGTCGCTGGAGCTCGGTGACGATCGAGCGGACGATCTCGGCGGGATCGCCGGGTTCGCCCGGCCGGCGGGTCCGCCCCGGCGGCGTCGCCTCGACCTCCAACGGCTCGTCACCCTCGGCGCCGGGCCCGGTGACGGGATCGCCTGCGCTCATCGGCGCTCGTGACATCTCGTGCCTCCTCCCGGCTCCCCGAACGGTGCCCCGGACCTCGTCGGCCCGGCGACCGGTCGGGAGCCTCGACGTCCACACGCCACTCTGCACCAGTCTCACGGACCGCGCACCCCGTCCGGAGAACGAACGGACGGGCGGAGGTGAGCGGTACCATCCGGGTGATCACCGAACGCGTCGTCGAACCGACGCACATCCGACGCTCGAGGAGGTGCCAGCCGCTCGTGACGCACGCACCGGACGGAGCAGGGGCATCCGGAGGTCCGGACGCACCGGGCGAGCGGGCCGACCCGCGGGTCGGCCCGGGACTCGATCCGCGGAAGGCGGCGATCCTGACCGCGATCGTGCGTGAGTACGTACGCAACGCGGAACCGGTGGGCTCCAAGCGGATCGTGGAGACCTACGACCTCGGCGTGTCCGCTGCGACCGTCCGCAACGAGATGGCCGCGCTCGAGGAGGCCGGCTACATCGCGCAGCCCCACACCTCCGCGGGGCGGGTGCCGACCGACCTCGGGTACCGCTACTTCGTCGACGGCATCGACGAGCTGCGTCCGCTGGGGGAGGCACAGCGCCTCGCGGTGCGTGGGTTCCTCGGCCAGGCGGACGACCTCGAGGACCTGCTCAAGCGAACGACGCAGGTGCTCGCCAGGCTCACCCGCTACGCGTCGCTCGTGCTCGCGCCGGCGATCGACCGCTCGCGTCTGAAGCTGGTCGAGCTCGTCGCGCTGCACCCCAACACGGTGCTGCTGCTGCTCATCGCCGACACCGGACGGGTCGTGAAGCGCATCGTCGACCTCGAGCTCCCCGTGGCCGACCTGGAGATCGACCGGGTCCGCACGGTGCTGAACGAGGCCGCCGTCGGTCTGCGGATGGCCGAGATCCCCGGGGCGTTCGCCGGGCTCGCGGAGGGCGCGCCGTCGGACCTGCGCATGCTCGTCGGGGGGCTCGCCGCCGCCGTGAACGAGGATCTCGTGCAGCCGGAGGTCGACCGCGTCTTCGTCGCCGGGCAGGCCGCCCTGGCCGGGGAGGGCGGCTTCGAGGCCACCGAGCTGCTCCAGGTCTTCGAGCTCCTCGAGGAGCAGGTCACCCTCGGCCGTGTGCTCACCGAGTCGGCGCAGCTCGATCGCCCGCTGGTGCGCATCGGCGAGGAGAACGAGCCCATCGAGCAGCTGCGCACCGCGTCGATCGTGGCGCATGGCTACGGTCGTGAGGCTCCCGGCTCGCTCGGTGTGCTGGGCCCCACCCGCATGGACTACCCATCGGTGCTGACCGTCGTGAAGGCGGTCGCCGACCACCTCCAGGTCACCCTGCGTGGCCTCACCGGCCCGCAGCCGGCGGGTGAGCTCGACCAGGTCCGGAGCACCACCGATGGCTGACCTCTACGAGGTCCTCGGCGTGGATCAGGACGCCAGCGTTGAGGAGATCAAACGCGCCTACCGTCGCCGTGCTCGGGAGCTGCACCCCGACGCCGGCGGAGACGAGGACGCGTTCAAGGAGGTGACCCGCGCCTACGAGGTGCTGTCCGACCCGGAGCGCCGTCGCCGCTACGACACGTTCGGCGACGAGGGTGCGGTCCGCGCCGGTGCGCAGCGCGGTGACCCCTTCGGGTTCGGGGGCGGGTTCGGGGACCTCTCCGATGTCTTCGACGCGTTCTTCGGCGGTGGGACCGGCGGGCCCTTCGGTGGTGGTCGCACCCAGCGCCGGCGAGCGTCGAACGCGCCGGGTCGCGACGTCGTCGCCGCCGTCGAGATCGACCTCGAGGA
>CAZADJ010000250.1:0-3800 GCA_964483845.1 uncultured Actinomycetota bacterium
GTCTGGCGCCGCCTCGGCGGCGTGACCGCGCTGCGCAACCTGGCGCTGCTCTGCGGTCGCCACCACTGGGCCGTTCACCACGGTGGGTGGGAGATGACCATGGAGGCGACGGGAGTCTGCCGGTTCAGCTTCCGTCGGCGACAGCACGAGACGGTGCCACCGGGGCGGCCCGCGCCGGACGCGGGGCGCGACCCGCCCGGCTGACCGGTCGCGCGGCCCGATCGGGTGGCGTCATCGACCGGGCCGGGTGATCGAGCGAGGTCACCTCGCCGGCGTCACCAGTTCGTGCCAGACGAGGTGAGCGCCCGCTTCCAACTCGGGCAACGGGAGGGTCGGCCATCCGGCCGCGTCCCCGTCGTACGCGGCGACCTGCTCGAGCGGTGAGCGGACGACGGCAGCGGACCACTCCCCCCAGGTCCAGGCGCGCATCGGGTGGTCGTGCTCGGCCACCCGTCCCTCGTCGGGTCCCCCCAGCACCTCGATGTGGGAGTGGTAGCGCGCCAGACCATCCACGGGGTCCAGGTCCTCCAGCGACCACGTACAGCGCACGCTCGCCTCGCCGTGCTCGATCTCCCAGGTCTGGGCCCCGTAGTCCTCCGCCCGCGCATCCATCGGGTACAGGCCCAGCTGCACGAGGTAGCGGCCGCCGGCGGTGAGGTTCGTGGCTACGGCCTCCAGGTGATCGGAGACCTCCTCGTCCGTCAGCAGGTACCCGAGCGTGTTCACCGCGCAGAACGCGCCATCGACCGGCGTCTCGAGGGTGAACGACGTCATGTCAGCGTCGAGCAGCTCGACGTCGGGATGCCCCGCGCGCCGCAGGCGTCGCCGGGCACGGTCGAGCATCACCGTCGAACGGTCCAGCCCGACCGGGGTGGCCCCACGGGCGATGAGCTCCGGGAGGTAGCGCCCCGACCCGCAGGCGACCTCGAGCACCCGCCCGACACCCCCGAGCCGGTCGAGCAACAGGTCGACGTCGTCGCTCAGGTCCCAGGCGAACGCGAGGTCGTACAGCCACGCGTCGTCGTCGTACAGCGACGTCACGGGCCGGCGCTCGCGTCGCGGTGGAAGCGTCGCGCGGCCGCGGAGAAGCTCTCGGCCTCCTCCGGCGTCGCGAACGCCCGCTTCGGCACCGTGAACCCCTTCAGGGGCTCCAGCACGACGTGGATCGCGTGGCGGTCCTCGCCGACGGCGACGACGTCCTCCCAGCGCTCCCCGGTGGCACCCCGCGGGGAACCGACGCGGATGCGGCCCGGATCGATCCGGACCGTGTACCCGCCGATCAGGCTCTCGTCGACCTCGAGCACGGGTGCGAGCTGGCGCCGGAGACGCCACAGCACCACGCCGGCCGCCGCCGGGATCGCGAGCAGCGCGACGACCGACGCCTCCACCACCGCGTAGCCGAACAGGAGGAGGAACCCGAACGCGATCCCCGGGCCGATCACGAGCGCGCTGAGGAAGACCCGCCGCACGGTGTGGTGACGCGAGACGACGTAGCGGTTCAGGCGACGGAGGTCGTCTCGGTCGAGCTCGAAGCTGACCTCGTGGCGCGCGTCAGCACCCATGGGCTACAGCGCGGCGGCGGCGCGCACCACGAGCTCCTCGACGTCGCGTTCGTCGTGGTAGCAGCCGAAGCCGATGCGCACGACGTCGCCGCGGCGGTCGGTCATCACCCCGGCGTCGGCGAGCCGGTGGTGGACCTCCTGGCCGTCGTCGACGGCGAACGTGAGGAAGTTGCCGCGCGGGCCCGCCCCCCGGGGCAGCACGAGCCGGTCGGTGGAGAGCGCGGCCGGCCCGCGCTCGTCCAGGAGGTCGAGGAACGTCGCCTGCAGCGCAGCCACGTGCGCGTGGATGTCGGCGACGGTGACCCCGAGCTCGTCCAGCCAGCGCTGCACGGCGTTGAACCGGTACCAGGGCGTCGGGTCCAGCGTCGCGCCGAGGAATCGCGTGCCGTCGGTGGCGTAGGCGACGCGGTCGCCGCGGCCCTCGGCGAGCTGTTCGAAGCCTGCGAACCACCCGGTGATGCGTGGTCGCGGTCCGTAGCCCGGCGGGCAGTGCATCCCGCAGGCCCCCTCCCCGGCCATCGCGTACTTGTACCCACCGGTGAGGTAGAAGACGCGGTCCGCGAGCGCCCCCAGGTCGGTGGGCACGGCCATGAAGCCGTGGTAGCCGTCGATCACGACGAACGCTGCGTCGTCGGGGACCGCCTCCACCAGGGCCGACAACGGCTCGGCGCGGAACGACGTGTCGAAGAACACGTGGCTCACGAAGACGAGATCGTGGCCGCCGCGGGCGGCCGCGCTCGTGAAGCGCTCGACGAAGGTCTCGTAGGGGGCGACCTCGACCCGCTCCACCTCGGCCGATCCGTCCTCCTCGAGGCGGTTCATCTGGCGTGCGAACGAGTAGAACTCGCTCGTCGTGGTGAGGACCCGCCGCGGGGCCGACAGGCACGACAGCACCTTCACGACGAGCTCGTGCGTGTTCGGCGCGACCGCGACGGTGTCCGGATCGGGGAGTCCGAGGACCCCGGCGATGTGCCGGCGTGCCTCGGGGAGCACGTCGCCGAAGACGTGGTCCCACTTGTCGTCCGCCATCCGGGCGGCGTCCGCCCACGCGCGGTGCTGCGCGTCGAAGCTGACGTCGGGCCAGGGATGGTGACTGTGCGCCACAGCGTGCAGCCGGCCGGGATCGGCGCCGAGGAAGCGCGCGAAGTGCGGCTTCATCGCCGGCAGGGCGCCGCCGGTCCGATCCGGACGCGGCCGGGTCGCTGCGTCCGCGGCGGTCGGCTCCAGCGTGCCGCTCACGGCTCGCTCGACTCGAAGCGGAACCCCATCGTCTCACGGACCTCCGGCGGGAGCTCCGGCAGCTCCGAGCGCGGCATCAGGAACGTGGACAGGTCGAACAGGTCGTTGAAGACCTTGAGCCGCTCCGCCGACCGCCGCAGGTACAGGTGGCCTGACGTGCCGCCGGTGCCGATGCGGCCCCCGATCATGCGGTGGGCGAGCAGCGCGTGCCGGTAGCGCCACGCCGTGAAGCCCTCGTCGATGTCGATCAGCACGTTGAGGAGCCGGAAGGGCATGTGGAGGATCGGCTCGTCACGGTAGAGGTGTATCAGGAGGGCGGCGAGGAAGGCCTCGTGCGACAGCCGCCGGCCCTCCCGCTCCGCGACCTCCCGGTAGCGCTCGGCGTCGAAGATGATGTCGAAGTGGGCGACGGTGCGTTCGAACTGCTCGAGTTGCTCCGCGCGTCGCGCCTCGCCGATGGTCGGGTTCCGCTCGATCAACTCACGCTCCCGGGCGGTCATCCGCTCGACGGCGTGCTGGTAGGCGTCCCAGAAGTCGAAGCTGCCGAAGTGGAGGAACGGGGTGCGGGCCAGCCAGCGGTCGATGTGGTCGACGAGGGCCGGCCCCTCCTCGGACTCGCGGAGCATGCGCGCGTGCTCGTCGGTCATCCTCGCCCAGTACGGGTCACCCTCGAGCTTCAGGCGCCGCTCGGGATCGACGCCGAGGGCGTTCTCGACCAGGCGCATCTGGACGCTCTGGAACCCGGAGGCGGGGACGAGGTCGTCACGGAAGTCCATGAAGTCCAGCGGCGTCATCGTCTCGAGGACGTCGACCTGCTGCATCAGCAGGGGGACGATCTCACGGACGCGCTCCAGGTGGTGGACGGCCGTCCCGACGTCGCGCTCGGGGACGGGATCCTGCCCCATCAGTTCCAGCACGCGGCCGAGCTCGTAGAGGATCTGCTTGAACCACAGCTCGTAGGCCTGGTGGACGATGATGAACAGCATCTCGTCGTGCGCG
>CAZADJ010000251.1:0-3756 GCA_964483845.1 uncultured Actinomycetota bacterium
AACGTCACCCGCGCCTGGACGCCCTGGTGGTCGGAGACGATCGCGGTGCCGCACGTCCGGCACGCGCGGCCGGCGCGCCCGTAGACGGCGAGCCCCTCCGGCACCGTGCGCCGCGGGTAGCCGCCGAGGTTCGCGCGCAGCAACCGTGAGGCGGTCCCGAGCAGGTCCCGGCGTGTGGCGCTGTCCAGGTCGCCGACGGGAGCCGCCGGGTTGACGCCGCACGCGTGGAGCACCTCGCTCTTGTAGACGTTGCCGACGCCGCAGGCGATGCGTTGGTCCAGCAGCGCGACACCGACAGGGGTCTCCGCGGCGACGTACCGCGCCAGCCGTCGCAGTGCCTCGTCCAGGTCGACGTCGGCACCGGTGAGGTCGGGACCGAGCCGGCTGAGTTCCGGGTGGCGGTCGAGGCGGTTCGTCGGGACGATCTCCACCACGGGTGCGGAGAAGCAGACCGCGACCGCCGCGTCCGTACCGATCTCGACGCGGGCGTGCCGCGGTGGCTTCCGCCACCGCTCGTGGGGGCGGTAGACGTGCCACGAACCGGTCATCTTCAGGTGCGTACGTAGCGTCAGCGGCTCGTGGTCGGCGTGCTCGAAGTGGACGAGGAGGTGCTTGCCGCGCGCCTCGACGTCGTCGACCAGCCACCCGGCCGACGGGCGCTGGTGGGCGACGACGCGACGGGCGTGGAAGCGCGTGACCGTCCGGCCGACGATGGCGCGCTGGAGCGTCGTGGCGGTGCGGAACAGCGTGTCGCCCTCGGGCATCGGTGGGCAGGGTACGGGGCCGCGGCGACCCCTCGGCACGATCGTGCTGCTCGTCGTGTTCGTGGTCGTCGCCCTCGGCGCGTGGGTGCAGCCCGGGTGGCTGACCCGGAGACGCCGCGGCCGCACGGGCACCGGCCGTTCGTGACACGTCGTACGTGCGGAGACGGCCGTCGAACGCCTACCGTCGGTGGTCATCGTGTCCCGCATCCCCGCCACGTGGCGTCGCATCGTCGGTCTGGCCTGGCCGGCGATGGCGACGGGGTTCGTGCGCGTCTCCATGCGGACCATCGACCTGCTCGTCGTCGGGGTCGTGGTCGGTGCGGTCGGGGTCGCCGCCGTGGGCATCGCCGACGCGTTCACCCGGCTCGTCCTGATGCTCGCCCTCGGACTGTCGGCGGGCACGATGGCGACGGTCTCGCAACGGTTCGGTGCCGGGGACCGTCGCGGGGCGGACGCAGCGGCGACGCAGACGGGTCTGATCGCCCTGGCGCTGGGCGGCGTCGCGACCGTCGCGGGCCTGCTGGCCGCGGAGCCGTTCTTCGCGCTGCTCGGGGCCGAGCCGGCGGTGGTCGAGCAGGGTTCGACGTACCTGCGCATCGTCATCGCGACGGCCGTGCCGCGGGTGCTGGCCATCATGCTGAGCCGGGTGCTCCAGGCGGCCGGCGACACGCGCACGCCGATGGTGGTGCGGATCGCCGCGACCGTGGTCAACATCGGGCTGACCGTCGTCCTCGTCCCGGGGTTGGGCCCGGCGCCCGAGATGGGCGTCGTCGGCGCCGCGATCGGGACCGCGACGGGCAACGTCCTGAGCGGTGGGGCTCTCAGCATCCTGCTGCTCTCCGGCCGACTGCGCGCGGGGTTCAGCCGCGAGGGGGTGCGTGACCTGGGCACGGGACTCACGATCCTGCGCATCGGCGCGCCGCAGGTCGCGGAGCGGAGCCTGTTCTCGGTCGCGGACATCCCGATGAACGCCCTGGTGCTCCACTTCGGGACGGTCGCGAACGCCGGGTTCCAGATCGGCCGCCGCATGCACCTGTTCGCCCGCATCCCCGGGGTGGGCGTCGGGATCGCCGGCGGTCACTTCGTCGGGGCGAACATCGGCCGCGGTGACCTCCCGGCCAGCGAGCGCTACGGCTCGGACGCGATCCGGCTGGCCGGACTGATCGGGCTCGTCGGCTGCGGGGTGCTGTTCGCCTTCGCCGAGCCGGTCGGCCGTGCCTTCGGGGGCGGTGCGGACCCCGCGCTGCTCGACGCCATGGCCGTCTGGATCCGGGTCTACGCCGTCGCGACGATCTTCCTCACCGTGTACTCGGTGCTGCGCTACGCGATGCAGGGGGCGGGCGAGACGCGGCTCCCGCTGTACACCTCCGCGGTCGGGATCCTCGGGTTCATGCTCGGGTTCTCCGCGCTCGCCTCCATCGGGTTCGGTTGGGGAGTGGCCGGCATCTACGTCGGGGTCGTGCTGGACGGTCTGGTGCGCACCACGCTCCTCGGACGCCTGTGGCGGCAGGGTCGCTGGCGCCGCGCGGTGCCGGGGGCCTACGTCCCGACGCCGGCACCCCCGGCGCCCCGGGGGTCACGGTGAGGACCGTCCGGGTCCGCCCCCGCCGGCGTCGAGCCGTGCCTGCAGGCCGGCGAACGCTGCGTCGACGACGCGATCGTGACTCCGACGGAACACCGGGTCGAGGACCGGGGCGAGGGCGTTCATCCACCCGGCGGTGACGCTGACATCGATGGCGTAGTCGACCGTCGTCGGCCCCGACCCGCCGAGGCGCATACGGCCCCGACCGACGAGATCGCCGTCGAGGCTCGCGACGAGGACGTGGGGTCGCTCGAGCTCGGTGAACCTCCCCACGATGCGGAGGCGGTAGCCCAGCGGCGCACGCACCACGAAGCGTTGGACCCGCTCGAGCGGGCCGCCCGCCCGCAGGGTCTCCACGGCGGCGAGCGCGGACCACCAGGATGGCCACGCGGCGGTGTCGACGAGCGCGTCGAAGACCGGTCCGGGCGGCGCGGCGATCCGGATCTGTCGTGCGAACCGGTAGCGGCGCACGTCAGTCCCGCAGGGTGAGGCCGCGTGGCTCGTGCACGAAGCCGTGGTCGACGAGCGCCTCCGCCCAGCGCGATCCGGCGGCGTCCTCGCCGTCGACGCGCTGGAGCTCGATCCGCCGGAGCCGCCCGCTCCGCACGAGCTCGATGAGCGCGTCGGGCCACGGTGCGGGGTCAGCGGGATCACCCGCGGCGTCGAAGGTGGTGAGCGTCCGAGCACCGCGTTCGAGGTGCACCGCGACCGCCCCGTCGATCAGGACGACGTGGGCGCCGGCGTTGCGGGCGGCGCGCCCGTCGCTCTGCGGCCACGGGAGGGCCGCTCCGTACGGCTGTGCGGGGTCGGTCGCCGCGAGCGTTCGCACGTCGGCCTCGTCGTGGTCGTCGCCGGGTCCGTGCCGGACGGCGCGGAGCCGGTCGACCGCGCCGGCGAGCGCGAACTGCGCGGCCCCGAGACCGGCGACGAAGTAGCCACGGCGGGCCTTGCCGGCCTCCTCCATCGCCCGCAGGACCGGGTAGATCCCGGCGAACCCCCCGGTCACGCCCTCCGCGAGCACCGCCTCCCGCGTCACGATGCCGTGGCGCTCGAGCAGCTGGTGGGCCCAGGCGTGGGCGCGCTCGGTCTCCGAGGCTGCCCGCTCGGGTGTGAGCGACCACCGACCGGCGCCGGCCGGGGGGCCCCTCCTGGCGAGGCGTCCCGGGCGTGGTCGCCTGCCCGACCGACGCGGTCGTCCGAGGAGGAACGCACGTAGCGGGGCGAGCGTGTCGTTGGTGACCTCACCCGCCCAGACGAGGTCCCACAGCGCAGCGAGCAGCGCGCGCTCGTCGGCGGTGCCGGCCGCGTGGACCAGGTCGGGCCAGAACGAGGCACCGGCCGATCCGAGATGTGCGCGGATGCGCTCGTGGAGGTCGCCGTCGGGCGGGTCGTCGGGGAGGGGCGGAGCGA
>CAZADJ010000252.1:0-3733 GCA_964483845.1 uncultured Actinomycetota bacterium
GCGCTTCACCGTCGACGAGGAGGCGGAGCGCCGACAGGTCGAGAGGTTGAAGCGGTTCCGGGACATCCGGGACGAGGCGAAGCTGGAAGACGCTCTGCGTGCGGTGCGTGACGTCTGCGCCAGCTCTGAAAACGTCATGCCGGCCACGATCGAGGCTGTCCAGGCGGGTGCGACCGTCGGGGAGATCGCCGACGCGTGGCGGGACGTGTTCGGGGAACATCACGAAGAGGTGGCTCGGGTGTAGTTTCGCTAAGTGGAACCGAGTTTCCATATAGCGTTATGCATGGTACGTTGAGGAGAGCTCACGCCGACCCCTGTCAGGTGAGCCGTACATGAACGCACACCGCATCCGCGTGCTGATCGCGAAGCCGGGGCTGGATGGCCACGACCGTGGCGCGAAGGTCGTCGCCCAGGGGCTGCGCGACGCCGGGATGGAGGTTCTCTACACCGGCATCCGCCAGACCCCGGAGAGCATCGCGAACATCGCCCTCCAGGAGGATGCCGACGTCATCTGCCTGTCCATCCTGTCCGGTGCGCACGTCGGGATCTGCCGCCGTCTGCACGACATCATGGAGACGATGGGGATCGGGGACGTACCGGTCGTCGTCGGCGGGATCATCCCCGATGAGGACGTCGCAGCCCTGGAGTCCGCCGGGGTGCGTGCGATCTTCGGTCCAGGATCCGGACTCCCGGCGATCACGAGCACGGTACGCGAGATTGCGGAGCAGACAGCATGATCCAGGAAGTCGAGATCGCCGGCGTCGGCATGCACCCGTTCGGTCGCTTCCCCGAGCGCAGCCTGAAGGACCTCGCCCGTGTCGCCACGCTGCGGGCCCTGGATGATGCCGGTCTGTCCGTCGCCGACGTCGACGCCGTGTACGCGGCGAACAGTCTCGCAGGGGTGCTCACCGGTCAGGAGCAGATCCGCGGCCAGACGGTCATGCGGGAGGTCGGGATAGAGGGTGTGCCGATCGTGAACGTCGAGAACGCGTGTGCGAGCGGTTCCACCGCGCTGCGCGAGGCGATCCTGTCGGTCCGTGCCGGCGTCGCCGATCGTGTTCTCGTCGTCGGCTTCGAGAAGATGTTCGTTGATGACCGCGACGCGACACTCGGGGCGCTCCGGTCCGCCGCCGACCTCGACGTGGTCGCGGGTCTCGGACTGCAGTTCACCGCCGTCTACGCGATGCGGTTGAGGAAGCGGATCGACGAGGGCAGCCTCACGCTGGACGATCTCGTCGATGTGTCGGTGAAGTCCCATGACAACGGTTCCCGCAACCCCTACGCGCAGTACCAGAAGCCTGTCACGGCCGAGGAGGTACTGGCCAGCCGAAAGATCGCCGACCCACTGACCCTACTGATGTGCAGCTCGATCGGCGACGGTGCCGCCGCGGCCGTCGTGACACGCGCAGGGGCGGTGGAGTCAGACGGACGGCCACGCGTGGCGATCCGCGCGAGCGCGCTGCGCAGCGGAGAGACCCGTGACGATACGGCCATGGCCACGGTTGCCACCCTCGCGGCGCAGGAGGCGTACGAACAGAGCGGTGTCGGGCCGGACGATCTCCACGTGCTGGAGGTCCACGACGCGATGGCTCCCGGTGAGCTCCTCTACTACGAGCAGCTCGGGCTCTGTGATGAGGGCGACGCGGGTCGTCTGCTCCGCTCGGGGGAGACGAGCCTGGGTGGGCACCGCGTCGTGAACCCCAGCGGAGGACTGTCCTCACGAGGCCATCCGGTGGGTGCGACCGGGGTCGCGCAGATCGCCGAGCTCACCTGGCAGCTCCGGGGTGAGGCGGAGGCCCGTCAGACGCCTGGTGCGCGATTCGCGCTCGCCCAGAACAGCGGTGGGTGGCTCGAGGGCGAGTCGGCGGCATGCAACGTTCACATCCTCGAACGGCTCGGGTCGTGAGCGGGCTCACCTCTGCGCTGGATACGCCGCCGACGGGTCAGCGCCGCCGCTTCGATGCCGACGCGGAAACGCTGGTCGCAGGTGAGTGCCCCACGTGCGGTGCGCAGACGTGGCCCCGTCGTTCCGTCTGCTACGCGTGTGGAGGCGCGGAGGTTGGCGAGGTTGTCCTCCCGAGGGTGGGCCGCTTGACGACCTGGACGCGCGTCTGGGTGCCGGTCGAGGGGATCGATCCACCCTACGTCGTCGGGCTCGTTACTCTCGGTCGTCTCCAGCTGTTCGGTCACATCCGCGGGATGGACGAGGACACGCGGGTACCGACCGAGGTGACCGTTCGGGTGGATCCCGATGAGAAGCCGCCGTTCTGGTTCGAGCTGGCGGGTACATGATCGACTTCACTCTGACCGAAGAGCAGGTCGCCCTGCGCGAGATGGCAGAACGCCTCGCGAAGGAGGTGTACGCCCCCCGCGCTCTCGAGTGGGACCGGGACGGCACGTTCCTCCCCCACGAGGAGCGCAAACGCTTGGCCTCTCTCGGCCTGCTCGGGCTGACACTGCCCGAGGAGCACGACGGGAGCGGTGCAGACCTCCTCGACGCGCTGCTCGTCATCGAGGAGCTCGCGAAGGAGTGTCAGGTCGCGGCCTTCCAGGTCTTCGAGGCGAACACCGGACCTGCTCGCGTTGTTGACCTCTTCGGTACCGAGGAGCAGAAGCAGCGCTTCCTCCCGCCGATCATCGCCGGCGACAAGACGATGGCGGTCAGCATCTCGGAGCCCGATGCTGGATCAGCGGCGACGGACCTCCAGACGTCGGCGCGACTCGACGGTGACCAGTACATCATCGACGGGACCAAGCGCTGGTGCTCCGGCGCGGGGCACGCGGAGCAGTACCTCGTGTACGTCCGACTCAACGCCGAGCCGGGCCATCGCGCCATCGGCGCGCTCGTCGTCGACATGGACACGCCGGGGTTGACGTTCGGTCCCCAGGAGGAACTCATGGGATTCCGCGGCATCCCATCCGCGGACATGTTCTTCGACGGTGCACGCGTCCCCGCGGCCAACCTGATCGTTGGCCCGGGCGGCTTCCGGGACCTCTTCACCGCGTTCTCGATCGAGCGGCTCGGCAACTCGACGATGAGCCTCGCTATCGGCCAAGCCTGCCTCGATCGAACTGCCACGTACGTCCAAGAGCGAGAGCAGTTCGGCAAGCCCATCGTCGACTTCCAACTCGTCCAGTCCGGGCTGGCCGACATGATCCTCCAGGTCGAAGCCTCTCGGCTACTTGTCTGGAGAGCCGCTGCGAACGCTGGACGTGGTGCCCCCAGCAGTCTTGAGGCCTCGGTCGCGAAGTGCTCCGCGAACGAGATGGCCAAACGTGTATCGGATCTCGCCATCCAGTTGCACGGCGGCTACGGATACGCACCTGAGTACGGCATCGAACGTTTCCATCGCGACGCCCACGGGTGGGCGCTCGCTGGTGGGACCCCGAGCATCCAACGGATCCGCGTCGTGTCGGAGTATCTGGGCCGTCGATTCAACCAGCGGGCGTGATCGTGAGCGCCCAGCCGCCGGGTGAAGATCCGCCCAGCAGCGGCCCCCCTTCTCGACCTCCGTTCCGCCGATCTGCGGAGCGCGAAGATCACACCGAAGCGCCCGCCGCAGGGGGGTTCGCGTCCAACCTCCGCACACTCGTGCCAGCCCTCCTGGTATCAGCGTCGGGGATCATGCCGCCCTTCCTCGTGGGTGCCCTCGCCGTGGAACTCGGATCCGAACTGGGCTTGTCGGCCGGGGCGGTTGGTAGCGCTGTCAGCGCGTTCTTCCTGACAGCGGGG
>CAZADJ010000253.1:0-3717 GCA_964483845.1 uncultured Actinomycetota bacterium
GACTCGGGTCCGTATATCTCCACGACGCGGCCGCGGGGCAGCCCGCCGATCCCGAGCGCGAGATCGAGCGAGAGCGCGCCGGTGGGGATCGCCGCGACCTTCACCTGGTCCTCGGCGCCCATCTTCATCACCGCGCCCTCACCGAACTGCTTCTGGATCTGCTTCAGTGCGAGGTCGAGTGCCTTGTCTCGCTCCACGATCGCTCCGTTCCGCTCGTTCCGTCTCGTCGCTGCTTGGTCACCCGCTGCCGGGGCCGCTCACCGGGTGCTCCCCTGCTCGCCGGCCCGCTCGCTGGTCGGCGTGGTGGGCGGCTCACTGGCCATCACCCTGGACGGTACGCGAGGGGTGTGACATCCCGGTGGAGGTCTTCCCCCGCGTCTGTGGACAACCCGCACTGTAGTCGAACAGGCGTTCGGAGCAAACACCTCGCGCGGTTCAGTGCGCCGCCGCAGCGGCGCTGAGGCGGTTCCTGGACGCCGTTCACCCCCGACCACGACCCGCGACTACGGCTCGGAGCGGTCGGCGTGCAGGCGCGCGAGGTCGTCGAGGACGTCCCGCGCCTTGCGCAGGTGGCCGTGCACCGAGAACCCGTGTGCGGGTCCACGGGCGAGCTCGCGCTCACGCATGTGGTGCGCCGCTGTGCGGGCATGCTCCACGGCGAGCTCCAGCTCGGCGGCGGCCTCCTCGTAGCGCTCGGCGACCCGGTCGATATCCGCGTCGAACCTGTCCATCTCGGCCTCCACGGTCCGGTGCCCGACCCGGCGGGACCGGGCCGATCGACGGGGCTGGCTACCGTAGGGCGCGTGGTCGTCATCCCGACGCAGGTCGCGCCCGGAGCACTGCCCCGGGCGACTCCGGTGCCGGCGTGAGCGGGGGCCACTTCGCCGGCCCGGGGGCCGCCGACCGCTACGCGGCTGGCCGCCCCGACTACGGGCCCCACCTCGCCGAGGTGCTGTGCCGACTCCTGCCTCCCCACCACATCCTCGACCTCGGCGTCGACGTCGGCTGCGGCACCGGCATCTCGACCGCGCCGCTGCTCGCGGTCGCCCGACGCGCCGTCGGGGTCGACCCGTCGGTGCCGATGCTCGCCCACGCCACATCTGGTCCGCGCACCGCGTACGTCGCCGGGACGGCCGAGCGGGTCCCGCTCGTCGACGCCTGCGCCCACGTGATCGCGGTCGGCTCCGCGTTCCACTGGCTGGACCGGGAGCGGTTCGCCCGCGAAGCGGCGCGCGTCGCCCGGCCGGGCGCCTGGCTCGTGGTGCACGACCACTGGTTCCCGGGGATCGTTGAGGGCCGGCCCGACTTCACCGACTGGGTGCGCGACGTCTACCTCGATCGCTACCCCTCCCCACCGCGCAACCCGCGGTTGGAGCCCGGCGAGGACCTCGGCGCGTTCACTCACCGGGCCAGCGAGGACTACACGCACGCGGTCGAGATGACACGCCGGGAGCTCATCACCTACCTCGTCACCCAGAGCAACATCGGGGCGGTCGTGGACCGGGGCGACGAGATCCTCGAAGGTGTCGTGGCCTGGCTCGACGACGAGCTGGCGGCGTTCCTCCCCGGGGCGACGGCCGGGACGGTCGTGTTCGGGGGACGTGTCTCGGTGCTGCGATGAGGTACTACGATGGTAGTAGGTGCTGGTGGGGGCCAGCGGCTGCGCCGACCACCCAGCGGGAGGTGAGGATGGCGACCACGGGCAGGACGACGTGGTCGACGCTGACGCGTCTCGCAGCGATCCTCCTGACCGCCGGCGCCGTCTTCGCCCTCCACGCCACGCCCGCTGGGGCGTGCGACTTCCCCGAGCCACCGCCCCCGGACGAGGCACTCGCCGAGGCCGACGCGGTCTTCGCGGGTCAGATCGTGACGATGCGGCCGGCCGAGCGGGACCGGCACGTCGCGGTGACGTTCGCCGTCGACCGGATCTGGGACGGCCCACACGACGACCGCCTCACGGTGATCACCCACGAGGACGAGGCCACCTGCGGGTACCCGTTCGACCGGGAGGGTGACGAGTACCTCGTCTACGCCTACGAGCGCGACGGCGTGCTGCAGACGAGCCTGCCCACGCGCACGACGCCGATCCACCAGGCCCGTGAGGACCTGGCGGCGCTCGGTGAGGGCACCGCCGCGCCGTCGGCCGGCCCGGTGGCGTCCGCGGCCAGGTTCCCCCGCGAGCGACCCGTGATGGCCACGATCGTCGGACTGGGCCTCATCGCCCTCGTCGTCAGCACGATCCAGCTGGCGAGAGGGCGCGATCCGACCGGGTGAGGCCGCCCAGCTGCCTGTGGACCCGGACCACGGACGCTTCACTTCCGTACCTGCGGAAGTGGGAGGTGGCACGCAGCCGCGGCCCGGAGCCCCGCTCAGCTGCAGGTGGCCACGAGCTCGATCCCGACCGGTTCGTCGTCGAGCGCGCGGCGGAGGCTGCCGACGAGCTCGATCCGCCGGCGGTCGAACATGGTGGAGCGCTCCCCCGAGGTGAAGCCGCGCTGCTCGCCGACGAACACCTGCGTGGCGGCGGCGTCCCGCTCGACCACGAGCAGCACCTCGGCCGACCCGACGCCGGGGGCGCCGACGCGCAGCACCAGGCGCCCGTCCGGACCGGAGCCCCGGAGGTACGTGTGGCCTCGCTCCTCGCCGAGCGTGCAGTCGCTCAGCTCGAGGTGGTGCTCCTCGTCGTCGAGGGTGATCTCCACGTCGCCCGTCGCGTCCTCCAGCGCGCCGGCGGGCGGCGGGGGATCCCCCGGCCCGACCTCCGCCGGTCCCGGATCTCCGTCGGATCCGGGGGTCGCATCCGGCGTCCCGATCGGCTGCTCCGGCGACCCGACGTGCTCGACCGCCGTCTCACCGGCGCGGATGGAGGTCTCCGACCGCATCCCCCAGAACGGGAAGACCATGGTCACGATCCAGGCCACGGCGATCAGGAGCGCGACGCCGCCGCTCACCAGACCCGCGGTGGCGAAGCCCCGCCCCGCGTCGGCGTCGCGCCGTGCCACCAGGCCGAGCACGACCGCGACCAGACCGAGCGGCACGGCGAGGAACGACCCGTAGAAGGGGATGGCGCTGAGCGCGAGCGACGCGACGCCCAGCGCGAACACGACGATCGCCAGGGTGTCCTGCGACGCCCGGCCATCATCCCCGGCGCCAGCCGCGGTGCCGTCGGACGACTCCGCCGGCGGGGGTGCGCTCCCGTCGTCGTTCATCCCGGACCCCCGGACAGCGTGCGCCACCACCCGGCGCGGTCGGCGGTGACGCGCTCGATCACCGCATCGGCGCGCGCGTGGTCGCCGGCGAGGTTGCCGAGCATCTCCAGGCCGAGGAAGGCCGCGACGATCCCGTACGCGACCTCCCCCACGGGCACGCGACGGCGCAGCGGCCCCGGGACGAGGCGCCGGATCGCGGCCTCGACCAGTTCGACCCACGGGCGGACGCGGTCGGCGACCGCCGCGCCGAGCTCCCGGTCCATCAGCCCGCCGGCGACCATCTCCCCGAGCAGCCGCACGTGGCCGACGTCGCGGTCCTCGCGGTAGAGGCGTCGCAGGACGGCTCGGAGCTGCCGGAAGTTCTCCACCTGGCCGAGCTCGTGCTCGTAGCGCTCCAGGCGGGCCGCGCTCGAGGTGTCCAGCGCGGCCAGAAGCAGCGCGTTCAGCGAACCGAAGTGGTACGAGACCAGCGCGGAGTTGCACCCCGCCCGCTCCCCGATCGCCCGGA
>CAZADJ010000254.1:0-3698 GCA_964483845.1 uncultured Actinomycetota bacterium
CCAATCGCTGGCAGGGCGGTCATGTCGTCGGACGTCGGTGGGGTCGCCGAACGTGCCCGAACACCGCGTCTGGTGGGCAGGGACGATGAGCTGGCCGCCCTGGACGCCGAGCTCGACCGTGTGATCGCCGGATCCTTCCGCGTGGTCCTGATCTCGGGCGGCGCAGGGGTCGGCAAGACGCGGCTGGCGGACGAAGGCTTGGCCCGTCGAACGGGCGCGGTCACGCGTCTGTCGGCCCGCTCCTACCGCTGGGGCGCCACGACGCCGTTCGGGCCGTGGGTCGAGGCGTTGGACCGTGACCTGCGCGACCGGCCGGAGGAGGAGCTGCGTCACCTCGCGGGTGGCTCCCTCGCTGAGCTCGCCGGACTGCTCACGCCGTTGGCGGCACTGGATGCAGGTGGTCGGAGGGAACCCCGACGGGACCGCCTGCTCGAGGGGCTGGTGGACCTGTTCGACCGCCTGAGCGACCAACGACCGGTCCTGTTGGCGCTCGACGACCTGCACCTGGCCGATCCGTCGTCCTGGGAGGCGCTGCGTTACCTGGGCCGGCGGCTGCCCGCGTCCCCGATCGGGGTCGTGATCACCGTCAGACCGGAGCTGATGAGACAACACCCGATCGCGGTCGAGGTCGTGCTCGGGCTCGGGGAGGACGGGATGCTACGCCGCATCCCTCTGGCACCGTTGGGGGACGGTGCCGCCACCGAGCTGGTGCGGGACGTGCTGGGATCGCACCCGCTCGGAGCATCCCGACCCGTCCCAGCCGCGCTGGTGAGCTGGCTGCTGGAACGGTCGCGCGGTCACCCGCTGTTCGTCGTGAGCCTGCTGTCGGCGCTCCTGGAAGAGGGGGCCGATCTCGCGTCGCCCCGACTCGCGGCCCTCCCCGAGGACCTGCGTGACCGCGTCGCGGTGGAGGTCGGGGCACTGGATCGCGACGCCCGGAGCATCCTCGAGCTGCTGGCGGTGATCGAGCGACGATGCGCGCTCGACGACCTGGCCGTCGTCGCCGGCAGCTCGGTCGCGGCGGTCGGCGACATCACCGACCGCCTGCGTGCGTCGGGTCTCGTCACCGAAGACGGCGCCGCCACCGACGTGCGCTACGAGATCTCCCATCCGGTCATCCAGGAGGCGATCTACAGCGGCCTGGGACCCGGTCGTCGCCGGGCGCTGCACCGTGCGGTGGGGGAGGCGCTGTCCGACGCGGGTCAGCTCGGCGCGGCGGCGGCGCACTTCTCCCGGTCCGCGCCGCCCGGGGACAGCCGAGCCGTGCGGGCCCTGTGCCGGGCGATGCGGCAGGCGGAGGAACGCGACCAGTACCAGGAGGCGCTGGCGATCCTCGACGGCCTGCTCGACGCGTTGCCGCCCGGTGACCGGCGCTGGCTCGACGTGCTGGAGGTCATGACCTGGCGGTCGGAGTGGGTGATCGGCCACCTCGCCGAGGGCGACGTCGACGTCGCCATCGCCGCCATGGAACGGATCCGTCCGCTGGTCGCGCCCACCGACGACCCGGCGACAGGGACCGTCGCTCTGCACCTGGCCGCGTTCCTGTCGATCGGGGCGGGTCGACTGGAGGACGCCGAGAAGGCGTGCCGCCGCGCCGTCGACGCGTTCGCGTCAGCCGGGGACGGCAGCGGCCTCCTGCTCGCGCGGAACGAGTTGTCCTGGATCCTGGGGTGTTCCGGCGACTTCCATCGCCAGGCCGAGCTCGCCGGCGAGGTCGTCGCGGAGGCGCAGGCGGACGGCCACGGACGAGCGGTGATGCACGCAGCCGGTTCACGCGGCTACGCGCTCGCTCGGCTCGGCCGCTTCTCGGACGCGGAGGCGGCCCTGCGAGGCGCCATCGACACGGCGCGCGCGGTGGGGGACACCTACCGCGTCGCCTGGGCCCGCAACCACCTCGGCGTCCTGGAGGCCCTCAGGGGGCGGCCGCAGGATGGGCGACGGACCGTCCGGTCCGCCCTCGACGACGGCCCGATGGCGCCCGATTCCGGCACCTTGGAGTACCTGGCGCACACCCACTGGCTCTGTGGGGATCTCGCGTCATGCGTCGACCGGGTCGAGGACTCCGAGGTGCGACGGTCGATGCGCGGCAGTCGGCGACGCGCGTGGTCGCTGGCGTTGGCGGCGCGCGCGTACGCGGAGATGGATCAGCACTCGCGGGCGGTGCGCCGGGCGGCTCAGGCCCGCACCACCTACGCGGGCCGCCCCATCCTCGACTGGGGCTGGTGGTGCGACTGGGCCGATGCGTTCCTGGCCTGGCACAACGGTGAACACACGCGGGCCCTTGAGGGACTCGACCGCGCGTGCGGCTGGCTGCGCGAGGCCGGCGCAGCCACCTACGAGGCCCTCCCCCTCCTCGACGTCGCCGAGGTCGCCGCCGACGGGGGGTCCGCGACGACAGCGGAGGATGCGGCGGCCCGGCTCGCGGAGATCGCCCGCACGGTCGGTGGTGCGCTGCACCCGGCGGTGGCCGGACTGGGCTCGGCCTGGGCTCATCTGGCTCGCGGTGCGAGCTCGCGAGCCGCTGCGGCGGCCGCGGAGGCCGCCCGGCGGTTCTCAGCGGCGGGTTACCGGCTCCACGCGGCGAGCGCGCTCGAAGCCGCTGGACGGGCACAGGTCAGTGACGACCGGGAGGCTGCGCTCCGCGCTCTTCGTGACGCGGCCGACACCTTCGAGGCGTGCGCGGCATCGTGGAGACGCGATCGCGTCCTGTCCCTCCTCAACAGGCTCGGGACGCGGGGACGTCGCGCGGCGACCGGCATCCTCGGCCCCCAGGCGCTGACGCCGCGGGAACGGGAGGTCGCCACGCTCGCCGCGCGAGGCTACACGGCGCAGGAGACGGCCGAGCGGCTGTTCATCAGCCGCCGCACGGTCGAGTCCCATCTCCAGAGCGCCTACCCGAAGCTGGGTGTGTCCTCGAAGCGCGAGCTCGTCCGACGGGCGGCGGAGCTCGGCCTGGAGTGACCGTGCCATCCCCGGGATCTACCCGTCGACGCCGGGCGGGGGACCCAGTACCTCCATCCCGTGTCTGGTCGCCGCCTGCAGCAGGAGGTCCATGTCGGGGGGCCCGTCGGGGGCCGGAGGCATCGTGGACGACAGCGCCGGTTCGCCGATCTCGTCGAAGAAGGGCAGCAGGCGCGGCGGCGTGACCAGCATCAGGAACCGTGCCGTCGGGGAATCGACCCGGAACGCATGCTGCTCCTTGGGTGGCACGTACGCGAAGGATCCCGCCTCCGCCGCCACCTCGTCGTCACCGATGACCATCGTCAACCGCCCCTCGATGACGTAGAACGACTCCGCCTCCTCCAGGTGGGTGTGCAGTGGGGAGGCGTAGCCCTCCGGACCCGTGTGCTCGAGCAGCTCGAACGCCCCGTCGGTCTCGAGACCCCTGGCTCTCCCGTTGACCAACGCACCCAACGCCCAGACGAGCTGCTTCCCTTCGTCGTGCCGGAGCACGTACCCCATAGCGCGACCTCCCGGATCGGAACGTCGAGCACACTACGCACGGGTCCCGCGAGGCGGGTACGTAACCGTTACGGAGATCGCCTACGGGATCGGGGCGAGGCTCCGTCGTGGTGCCGCGCGTCCTCAGCTCCGTGGCGCCGAGATCGCCTCGAGGTTGAGCGGGGCCGACAGGGCGTGCGCGACGACGAGCAGCACGACGGTCCCGACGACCAGCCAGCGTCCGTCGCCGGGGAGGC
>CAZADJ010000255.1:0-3683 GCA_964483845.1 uncultured Actinomycetota bacterium
CGGTCGTGTCGGGATCAGCGAGCGCGGCGTTCGCCAGCGCGACCATGGTCCACTCGTGGGCCCGGCGCACCCGGCCGCGGCCGAGGGTCATCACGACGTCCTCGAGCGGATGTGTACCGGTACCGGTTCGGATCGACATCCCCCGACGGCCTGGAGACAGCTCCCCTCCTGGGTACCCGGAGAGGGCGGGCACGTCGTGGGTCGCGGGTCCCGTCGCGACCGGGAACCGGATCGAGATCATCACCCGCGGCGGATCCGGTCGTCCCCGCCGAGCTGACTCGGGCAGGATGCGATGTGCGCTGCGACGAACCAGGCACCCGGACGCGCGAGGAGCCCTGCGTGCGCGACGACGAGCGGCTGTTCCCGCTGCCCGCCTCGGCGGCACCGCCGCCGCAGCGACACCGCCCCGTCCGCCGGTGCAGCGGGTGCGGGACGGAGCTCGAGGGGGCGGCCGCCTCGCAGGACGGACGGGGGGTCTGGCGGTGTATGCCGTGCACGTTGGTCGCGGTCGCCGCCGGGGAGCGCGCGCTGCTGACCGCCGCGCCCGATCAGCTCACGTTCGGAGAGGGCGACGAGGTCGATCCCTGACCGCTCGTCCCGCGCATCCGAGGTGGACGGCCGCGGACGCGAGCCCGCCGCCGGCCGCTCGCCCCGGGGCCCGGGTCCTCAAGGAGATGTGCTGGAGAGCTCCTCGGGGACGACCTCGATGGTGAGCGGCTCGCCCACCCGGGCGACCTCCACGGCGACCGCGTCCCCGATCTGAGCGGGGCCCAGCAGCCGTTGCAGTGCGCCGACGTCGGCGACCGGCGTGCCCTCGACGGTGATGAGGATGTCCCCGGGGCGCAGGCCGGCTCGTTCGGCGGGGCTGCCCGCGGCCACCTCGACGACCTCCACCCCGTCGACGAGGCCGGTCCGGCTCGCGATGCGTGGGGGGAGCGGGCGTCGCCCGCCGACGAGCCCCAGGTAGGCGCGGCGGTAGCGACCCTCGGCGATCAGCGCCCCGATGATCGCGGTGGTCCACGGCTCGATCGGCACCGCGAGGCCCAGACCGAGCCCCGCGACGGCGGTGTTGATCCCGACGACGCGACCCTCGGCATCGGCGAGCGCCCCGCCCGAGCTGCCGGGGTTCAGGGCCGCGTCCGTCTGGATCACGTTCTCGACGAAGCGGGAGACCGACCCGTCGCTGGTCGGCAGGGCCCGTCCGAGCGCCCCCACCACCCCGGCGGTGACGGTCCCGGCGAAGCCGAGCGGGTTCCCGACCGCGACGACGAGCTGACCGACGCGCAGGTCCGTGGCGTCACCGAAGGTCGCCGCGGGGAGGTCGTCGCCGGTGACGCGGACGACGGCGAGATCCGAGAGCGGGTCGCGGCCGACGAGCTCGAAGCGGTGCTGCTGGCCGTCGGTGAAGACCGCCGTACCGCGGTCGGCGTCCGTCACGACGTGCGCGCAGGTCAGCAGGTAGCCGTCCGGTGTGAGCGTCACCGCGGAGGCCGTACCCCGGCGTCGGGCGCCGTGGCCGACGCGCAGGCTCGCGACGGACGGTGAGAGGCGCTCGGCCACCCCCGCCACGACCGTCGAGTACGCGTCCATCGCGGCCGCTTCCACCTCCCGTCCGGTGGGCACCGGCGACATCATCCCGTACCCGGACCGCTGGCTCGGACGTCCGCGACCTGCGCGAACGCCTCGCGCAGCTCGGCGAGCCAGTCGGCGTCGCGTTCGGCGACCCGGCGCACGCACCATGCGACCGCGTCGCTGCGGCTACGGGCCACGCCCGCGTCCACCAGGGTGTCCACCACCCGGCGCTCGGGGAGCCGCAGGCGGGTCATCACGGGGACGGTGTTGGTGGTGAACAGGGTCCGGACCCGACCGCAACGCGCGCCCCAGGACACCTTGCGTCCGAGCCTCCGCTCCACCTCGTCGGCGATCTCCATGCGGGCCGGACGTGTCGCCTCACGGAACGCGGCGATCTCGGTCTCGCAGGCGGCGTCGTCCAGCGCCTCCCCGCGGGTGTCGTCCGGATCGGGTTCGGGGATGCGGCCGACGACGAGGATCTCCTCGTCGTCAGCGGCGATCTCGACCTCCTCGAACCAGGATCCCGGCAGCCGGGGGACCAGGTGGTCGTGCAGCTCCTCGGTCGTGATCGCGCCCACCTGCTCTCCCTCCGACCAGGGCCATCCTCCGACGAGGTCCATTACATCATTACACGTAATGGAAGCGTAGCACGTCGATCGCTGCCCGACGCAGCCGCGGGCGCACGGAGGCGCCCGCGATGCGGACGTCCCCACGGGGGCTGTGCCTCGCGAGCCGGGCGCGGCGGCAGGCGACGGGACCCCGGTCGGTATCAGCTCGACCCGAGGAGCCGGTCGAGGAACCACCGGTAGCGTCGCAGCGCCTGGCGGAGGTCCTCCGTGGAGACCTCGTCCCCCCGGTTCCAGCGCTCCTCCAGCTCGCTGCGTGCCTCCTCGAGCCCCGTGCGCACGTGGTCGATCGTCTCGGCGACGAGGGCGTCGGCCTCGGCGACCGCGTCGCGCGGCGTGTCGACGAACCGGATCTGGAGCTCGTCCCACCGGGCACGCAGCTCGGCGGCCGTGGTCTCGTCGATCAGCGCGATCTCCCCACCTGCTTCCCCACGCGAGTCGTGAGGGGGCGTGTCGGTCCGTGGCGTCTCCGTCATCTCTGCACCTCCGCCCTCACCGGGACTCACGGGCGGGCTCCTGATCGGATCGCGAGTCACCGGAGCCGTCGTGGACGAGGACGTCGAACAGACGCCGGAAGTGGAGCATCGCCTGGCGCATCTCCTCGGTCCTCTCGTCGCCGGTCTGGTCGGCGACGCGATCGGCACAGCGACGGCCCTCGCGGTAGTTCTCGACGACCTCGGGGTGGTCCACCGAGAGGTCCGCCGCACGTTGCTCGAAGTCCTCGACCGGGTAGCCGCGTTCGCGCATGACCTCCTGGATGAGCAGGTCACCCCGCTCGACGGCGGACTGCGGAGCGTCCACGAACTGCCGTTGCGTCTCCTCCCACCGTTCGGTGAACCGCTCGCGTGCGGTGTCGGTGAGCGGGCGGATGTCGAGCTCCTCGCGGCGTTGCTCGCGCTGCCGGAGCTCCGCGTGGGCCTCGCGACGCGACTCGGCGCGCTCGACCTGCCGTTCGTACTCGGGACCGAACCGTTCCTGCAGGTGTCGGCGGCGGCCGATGAGGTAGGCGACGAGGGCGACGATCACGAGCGCGACCACGCCGAGGGCGATGATGATCAACACGTTGTCCATGGTGCGACTCCCTTCCCCCTCCGGGGTCATCCTCGCGCATGTGGAGAGGGCAGGGAGGGGCCGGGCGGTCTGTTCGGCGGCTGGCCCAACGGCGCCCGCCGTTCGGGCTGCACCCGGTCGCGATGGTCACGGAGCGTCGAGGTCCGGGTCGTCCGGTCCGGTGGTGCCGCGTGCGGTCGGCGCGACCACCACCCGGTCGCGGCCCGCATCCTTCGCGTCGTACAGCGCGCCGTCGGCCGCCTCGATCGCCGGCTCGAGGCCGGTGTTGCGGACCAGGGCGACACCGGCGGAGAAGGTCACCGGTCGCCCCGCCACCTGGACGTCGCGTCGGACCTCCTGGCGCCGTTGCTCGAGCCAACGGACCGCGTCGCCGACCCCGGCGCCCTCGAGCGCGACGAGGAACTCCTCGCCGCC
>CAZADJ010000256.1:0-3657 GCA_964483845.1 uncultured Actinomycetota bacterium
CTGCCCGGCTCGTCGGGTTGCCCGCCCCGGGCGCGCTCCATCGAGACCACCGCTTCGGACGCGTCCTCCACGGTGAAGGTGAACGGCAACGTCTCGCGGTCGCTCGCCCGGGGCGCCAGCGTGAGCGGACGCCGATCCACCACGTCGTCCCCGTCCAGCAACCACAGCACGATCACCCCGTCGGACGGGAGCTCCGGCAGCGGGTTCAGCACCACGGCGACGCGATCGCCCCGGCGGGCCGCGGACACCTCCACCCCCTCGCCTCCCGTGGCAGCGAGGGCCTCACCCCTGACCAGGGTGTCCATCACCGCATCCTGCGCCGCGACCGTCGCCGCGTACTCGTCCACGACCCGCCGCAGGTGGTAGCTCCAGAACAGGGCGGCGAGGAGGACGACCAGCCCGGCCGCGGCCAGCGCCAGCACCCATGTCGGGACCGGCCCGCCCCGTCGGGGATCAGCGGGATCGCGCTCCTCCGCCGCGACGTCCGTGGTGACCGGCGCGCGCGAGCGTTCGTCGCGCTCGGCGGCCTCGAGGCCGGCGGCGATGTCCCGGAGTTCGGCGACACGGCGGCGGCAGTCACGGCAGGCGACGAGGTGGCTGCGGAACGCGTCCGACTCGTCGTCGGTGAGGCCGCCGAGGACGTGACCGACCGCGAGCGACTCGTAGCGTTGGTGCTCAGCCCCCATGCTTCGGAGCGTACTCGGGCTGTCCCGACGTCGGCGCTGCCGGCCGGCACCCGGATCCGATCAGCAGCTCGACGGCAGGTAGCGGCGCGGGTTCACCGGGCTGCCGTTGACACGCGTCTCGAAGTGCAGGTGCGGGCCGGTCGAGTTCCCGGTGTTGCCCACGCTGCCGACGCGCTGCCCCTGCGAGACCTGCTGGCCCTGACCGACCGAGAACGCGCTGAGGTGCGCGTACGCGGTCACGACGCCGTCGTGGTGATCGACGAGCACGAGCCGGCCGTAGCCACCCTGCCACCCGGCGAAGATCACCGTGCCGTCCTTCGAGGCGAAGACCGGGTGGCCGGTGTTGCCGTCGACGTCGATCCCGTAGTGCATCCGTCCCCAGCGCCGTCCGTACTCCGACGTCACGACGTCGCACCGCGGCCAGATGTGGCCCGCCCCGCTGGCGTTGCCGCTCGGCGTCGCGCTCGCCCGGGCTGCAGCCGCGGCCCGGGCGGCGGCTTCACGCGCACGGCGCTGCTGCTCCTCGATCAGCTGCTCGATCTGCCGGGACTCCGCCTGCGCGTCGGCGAGGTGGGCCTCGAGCGCGTCGACGCTCTCCTGCGCCTCGGCGACCTGCATCGCCCGGTGCTCGCGGACCTCCGCGACCTCGGCGAGCAGCTCCTCCTGCTCGGCCTTCATCGCCGCGAGCCGGTCGCGCTCCTCCTCGAGCCGCTCACGCTCGGCGTCGACCTGCGTCCGCAGCGCCACGATGCTCTCGAGCGCGGCCTGATCCGACTGGCTGAGCGCCTGGACGTACTTGCCACGCTCCAGCGCGTCGTCCATGGACGTCGCGTCGAGCACCGCGGAGAACGGGACCCCGACGCCGCGCTTGTACAGGTCGGCCGCGCGCGCGGAGAAGGCCTCCTGCTGCTCGTCGATCTCCGCCTGGAGCCCCGCCACGCGGTCGACAGCGTCGGCGACCGCCTCCTCCTGCCGCTCGAGCGCCGCGGCGGCCTCGTTCACCGCCTCCTCGAGCTGCGCCAGACGGCGCTCCACCTCGGCCAGGGCCTCCTCCGCCCGGATGACCTCGTCCTCGGCGGCGGACAGCTCCCGCTCGATCGAACGGACCTTCTCCCGCGCCTCCGACAGCGCCCGCTCGTCGACCTGGTCGGCGGTCGCGGTCGCCGGGACCAGGAGCAGCGCCGTCGCGAGCGCGACCAGGACGCCGACAGCTGCCGACGGCAGCGAGACGTCGGCTCGTGGCAAGCGATGCCTCCTGCGGCGTCTCTCGGCTCCGGGCGCGTCAGTGGGGCGTCGCGTGCGGACGGCCCCCTCCGTGCTCGGACGCCGCCCCGAGGCGACGTCCGCACGCCCGGGACGCTAGCACGTCACCCCCGTGCGGACCCAAGGACGGTGGCGGGCACGGCCGTGGCCGCGACACCCGACGCTGCTACGGTCCGTCCACCTCGTCCTCCCGCGACGGAGACCCCCGTGTCCGGAGCTGCCAGCCCCCGGTCGGCCGACGCCGACACGGACGGGCACGAGCTCGATCCCGACGAGCTGCAGATCGCGTTCCACGAGGTCGAATGCCGCTCCTACGACGAGCGCTTCGGCATCAACTACGAGCGGAGGGCGACGCGGGCAGCCGCTCGCGAGATCCGCCGCCACCTGGGGCGCGACCGCCTCGGCCGGGTCCTGGACGTCGGGTGCGGCACCGGCTACCTGGCGATCACGCTCGCCGCCCACGGGCTGGCCGAGGAGGTCCACGCCACCGACATATCCCCCGGGATGCTCGCGCGCACGGCGGAGAACGCGGCGGCGGCCGGCGTCGCCCCGTCGCTGGTGCGTTCCAGCGCTCCTGCGCTCCCCTACCCCGACGCGACCTTCGACGCGGTCGTCAGCCGGGGCGTGCTCCACCACCTGCACGACCCGGTCGCCGCGCTGCGCGAGTGGCGCCGGGTCCTGCGACCTGGTGGCCCGGTGCTGGTCCTGTCCGAGCCGTCGCCCCACGCCGACGGCCTCGGCGGTCACGTGGCCCGCCTGACGCTCGTCGGTCTCGGTGGTGCACGCGCGGTCGCGGAGCGCATCGGACGGCCGCTGTCGGCGCGACCCGCCGAGGAGGCCGCGGAGCAGCGCTACTGGGACCTCGTCGCGATGGCCGCCAACCTGCACACGTTCACGCCGGACGAGCTGCGTCGACTCGGCCACGCCGGGGGCTTCGAGCACGTCCGGGTCCGCGGTGCCGGGCTGACCTCGATCGCGTGGGCGTGCGCCTACTACGTGCTCGTCGGGGAGCTGCCCGGTCTCGCGGACAGCGACCGGGCCAAGCGGCGCGCCTCACGCGTCTGGTCGGCGCTGCGCCGGTTCGACCACGAGGTCGTCGAACGGGTGGTCCCCGATCGCCTGCTGCTCACCGTCCAGGCGGTCTACCGCGGCTGATCGGTCCGCAGACGGGACGGACGGGCGCGTCCGCGGGTCCCGTGGCCACGGTGACCGTCCGGCTCGACGCGCACGATCGGCCGTCGCCAGCGCCCACCGGGCTCCGGCGTCCAGCCCGCGACCGTCACCGAGACGCCCAGCCCCCCGTCCAGCCGCGGGCCGAGACGGGCCGCGACGGCGCGCTCCAGGTAGCCGATCCGCCACGGCGCTCCGTCCTCGGCACGTACCCACACACCGACCGCCCACGGGTCGACCGGGTGGAGGTCCTCACGCCGCAGGCCCGCGGGCTGTCCCGGCCGGGGGTGGTCGGCCCCCGGAGGTCGTGCGGCGAACCGGTACCCACGCACGGGGGTGTGGAACGTCGGGAAGGGTCCTCCCGCCCCCCCGCCGGCGCCGTCACCGACACCGGCACTGACACCGTCGTCACCGTCGCTGGCACCGGCACCGCGCCCGTCAGGACCGTCGCCGCCGCAGGCACCACCGCGGGGATCGCCACGGCGGGGACCGTCGTCGCCGGGTGCGCGCTCACCACGTCCACCGGTGCGACGCTCGC
>CAZADJ010000257.1:0-3656 GCA_964483845.1 uncultured Actinomycetota bacterium
CACAGATCGGACGACCAGAACGCGCGGCCCTGGACACGAACGGCTCGAGGCAGTCGGGCGGAATCCCTGATCCGAGAGCACGACGTAAGCGGACGTCCGCCGGCGACTAGGCGAGGAACGGTCACTGTCGCCTCGAGGCGGCCACGACAAGCGTCGCCGGCTGACGCGTCGCCCTCCGACTCCTGTTCCGTCTGTGTTCCGTCACAGGGCGGAACAGGCCGGTTCCTGATGGTCACTGGCGGACAGGCGTTTCCCCTGGTCCGGCGGCGGGCAGGGGATCGCGGCGGTGTTCGAACGCGTCACCTGATCGAGGGATCTCGGCCGTTCATCTCGACGCGGCAGCCGGCGCCCGGGCCAGACCATCGCTGATCCGGTCGGCGGTCTCGACCAGGGCGGGGATCAGCTCGTTCCGCAGCCGCTCGAGCGTCACCCGCCCGGCGTTGGTCGACAGGTTCATCGCCGCCACCACGTGGTCGCACGCGTTGCGGATCGGGGCAGCGATCGACCGCAGACCGTCCTCGAGCTCCTGGTCGACGATCGCGTAGCCCTGACGCGCGACCTTGGCCAGCTCGCGGCGGAGCTCATCACGGTCGGTGATAGTCCGGGAGGTCAGCGCGCGGATGTCGCTGGCGTCCAGCACCTGGGCGAGCTCGTCGTCCTCCAGCGCGGCGAGGAGCACGCGCCCCATCGACGTCGCCCACGCTGGCAGGCGCGAGCCCAGGGCGAGCGAGATCGTCATGATCCGTTCGGTCGGCACCCGCACCACGTACACGATCTCGGTGCCCTCGAGGACGGCGACGGACGACGACTCGTGGACCCGCTCGACGAGGTGCTCCATCTTGGGCTGCGCCACGGCGGGCAGGTCCAGCGACGAGAGGTACGCGTAGCCGATGTCCAGCACCTTCGGGGTGAGCTCGAAGTAGCGGCCGTGGTTGCGCACGTAACCGAGCCCCGCCAGCGTCAGCAGGAGTCGCCGAGCCGTCGCGCGCGGCAGGTCCGTCAGCTCCGCCGCCTCGGTGAGCGTCAGTCTCGGGTGCTGGTCCGAGAACGCCGTCAGGACCTCGAGCCCCCGCTCGAGCGACTGCACGTGCTCGCGGCTCCGATCGCCCCTTGACATCACCGAGCCGACTCCCTTGTATCGGTTGTGCGCATAGCGTATAAATGTTCAGTATACGAACCTAGCAGGTCCCTGCGGGGGACTGGAGGCGTGCGATGAGCTGGAACTTCATGGATCCTGCGAGCCGCGCGAACATCCGCGAGGTGTGGGTCCGCGAGTCCGACGGGATGTTCGACCTCGCGTCGGACCCGGACGCGTGGGAGCAGCCGACCGGCGCCGGGCACTGGGAGGTGCGTGACGTCATCGGTCACCTGGTCGACACGACCGAGGCGTACTTCGTGTCGTTCGACGCGGCGCGCGGCGACGGCGAGGCACCGGGTCCACTCGGGGTGGTCGACATGGCCAAGTACGTCGACGAGGGCGCGCGGGAGTTCCGGGGGACACCTCAGGACGAGCTGCTCGAGCGCCTGCGGTCCGACCGCGACCGGATGCTGGAGATCGCCGACGGCCTGTCCGACGAGGAGTGGACCGACCTGATGGTGCCCCACAAGTACATGGGCCCCCTGCCGGCGTTCTTCTACCCGATCTTCCAGGTGGTGGACTACACCGTGCACTCCTGGGACATCCGCGAAGGCACCGACCGCGAGCACGGGATGCGTGGGGATGCCGCGGATCTGCTGGTCCCGCTGTGCTTCGTGCTGTGGCAGTCGACCTGCGACACGGCGGGGGTCGAGTCGTACACGATCGGCATGCGCATCACCTCGGGCGAGAACGCCGGCGACACGCGTGCCACCGTCACCGAGGAGGGCATCGAGTTCGAGCAGGGCTCGGTGGACGACCTCGACGCCACGATCGAGTTCGACCCGGCCAGCTTCGTGCTCACCGCCTACGGGCGAACGAGCGCCGGCACCTTCCGCGGCAACCGGCGGATCCTGGACGACTTCTGCAACCTGTTCTTCCGCATCTGACGGCGGGACGGAGGGAGTACCATGCCCGACACCGCGATCGACCTCGACCGGATCAACGCCGAACGGGAGCGGATCCGCGAGGAGTACCTGGCCGACCAGCGCCCTGACAGCACCGCTCGAGGCTTGCACCACATGGCGGTGCTGTGCTCGGACGTCGAGCAGACGGTGCGCTTCTACCAGGGCCTGTTGGGCTTCCCGCTCACGGAGATCTTCGAGAACCGCGACTACGAGGGGTCCAACCACTTCTTCTTCGACATCGGCAACGGCAACCTCCTGGCGTTCTTCGACTTCCCGGGGCTGGACCTCGGGCAGTACGCCGAGGTCCTCGGGGGGCTGCACCACATCGCGATCTCGATGGAGCGTGACCGGTGGGAAGCGGCCAAGGATCGGCTGGACGAGGCCGGGGTGGAGTACCTGCTGGAGAGCGAGAGCTCGATGTACTTCCGCGGCCCCGACGGAACCCGCGTCGAGCTGATCTCCGACCCGCTGGGCGAGATGTACGGCTCGGCGGTCCTCTGAGGTCCTCCGGGTCGCGGTGCGTCGTCCGGCCCGTATCGTCCTGACGTGGGGCCGTTCACCCACCGGTCGAGGGACCAGCGCATCGTCTTCGGGGTGGGGCCCGGTCCTCGATCGCCGACGAGCTGGACGGCCTGTCCGCGAGCCGGGTCCTGGTGGTCACGGGCGGCTCGGCTGCGGTCGCCGCCCGCGCGATCGTCGAGACGGTGCGGGACCGGGTGGTCGGGACGTTCGAGGAGGTGGTCCAGCACGTCCCGGAGGAACTAGCCGAACGCGTGACGGAAGCGGCGCGGGATCGCGGCGCATCGCACCTGCTGTCGGTCGGTGGGGGCTCGGCGACGGGCCTGGCGAAGGCCGTGGCGGTCGAGCTGGACACCCCGATCCTCGCGGTGCCGACCACCTACTCGGGCTCGGAGATGACGCCCATTTGGGCGGTGACGGGCGAAACCAAGCGGACCGGCACCGACGACCGCGCGCTGCCGGCAACTATAGTCTACGACCCGGAGCTGATGGTCGACCTGCCGGTGCGGGTCAGCGGCGCCAGCGGGATGAACGCCGTGGCCCAGGGCATCGCCGCGCTCGTGCACGAACCCACCGACCCGATCGGCATCCTGCTCGCCGAGGAGGGGGTCCGGCGCCTCGTCGCCGCGCTGCCGGTGATCGCTGGATCACCGCGCGACCTGGGCGCTCGGGGGGCGGGGGCGTGCCTGACCGCCCGCGCGCTCGCCGCGACCGGGACCGGACTGCACCACCAGCTCGCGCACATCCTGGGTGGACGCTACGGGCTGGTGCACGCCGACCTGCACACGGTCCTGCTGCCGCACACGACCGCGTGGATGCGTCGGCTGGCCCCGGACGGCTTCCGGCGGCTGTGCGGGGCGCTGTCGACCGACGATCCTGCCGCGGAGCTGTTTGACCTGGCACGGCGGATCGGTGCTCCGACCAGCCTGGCTCGCATCGGAGTCCCCGACAACGCCCACGAGGTGGTGCTTCAGGACTTCCATCGGCAGGAACTAGACGCCGACCAGGTGAGGGCGCTGCTCGATGATGCCTACCGCGGGGCGCCTCCTGTCGGGTGACCTATGCCAGTCACGTCGGAAGCTCGGTCACGAGGG
>CAZADJ010000258.1:0-1751 GCA_964483845.1 uncultured Actinomycetota bacterium
GCCCAGGAGATCGATGCCCAGGAGATCGATGCCGTGAGCTCCTCGCCAACCTCCGCACGTCCGGTCCTCTCCCGTCGGATCGCTGCGATCACGTCGATCGTGGCGCTCGTCGCCTCGCTGCTAGCGATCGTCGCGACGACACCGGCCGAGGCGACCCCGGCCGCATCCTCGGAGGAGACCGCGGCGGCGTTCGGACGGGTCTTCCCCGACCCGCACGGCTGCATCCCGCCGGGGACACCGACGAAGAGCCCGCACGCGAACGGTGACGTCTGCGCGGCGCAGTTCATCCAGTGGGACGAGGCGTTGGCCGGGATGGAGCTGCTCGAGGAGCTGTACCCGCGCTACGTGCAGGTCATCAACCTGAACACGCAGTACGGCGACCACGCGGAGTTCACCGGCGAGGACTTCCAGTCCGCCGGGATCCCGCGGGAGGAACTGTCCCGCGACCGGCGTGACCTGTACGTGCTGAAGGTGACCGACCAGCGGTCGGAGGTCCCGGAGGCCGAGCGGCGTCACTTCGTCTACTCGCTGGCGATCCACGGGATCGAGCGGGCCGGGCTCGAGGGTGGGCTGCGGGCCGCTGAGGACCTCGCCCTGTGGGCGGCCTGCGAGAACGGTGACGACGTGATCCACGACTGTGCCGCCGAGGGCTCGACACCGGACGATCCCCGGGGGCTCCTCGACCCCTTCGACGAGGAGGGTCGCAGCCCGACCGCCGGGGACGCGCTCGCCAACGGCGTCGTGTTCTTCGTCCTCTCCAACCCCGACGGCTGGGCGCGTGGCGACTACTCCGAGGGCGGGGTGTTCTACCAGCGCTACAACGGCCACGGCATGGACCTGAACCGCGACTGGCCGACGGTCGGCTACTCCGACCCCCGCTACACCTCCTGGAGCGAGCCCGAGACCCGCGGGTTCGGCCGCTACCTGAAGTGGATCGCCGACGAGAAGACCGCCGACGGCCACTTCGCCGGCGGGATCGACCTGCACGGGATGGTCACCGCGAGCGCGCTCTCCTACACGCTGCTCGGCGCCGGCCAGAAGGACTACCGCAAGAACGCCGTCTCGGTGGACACCTCCATCCTGATGTGGCGGGACGCCGAGGAGCGCCTCACCTGGTCGCCCCACGTCGCCCGCGCCGAGGACTGCCCAGGCCCGGTCCCCGAGCCGTTCTTCGGTCAGGGACGCACCCAGGGCCCGATGTGCACCGTGCAGTGGGGGACCGTCTGGGACACGATCGAGTACCAGGTCACCGGCGGGATGGGTGACTGGCTCGACAACCCCGACATCGGGCTCGGCGGCGTGGGCATCAACAACGAGATGGCGCTCAGCCACCTCGTGCCGAACAACATCTTCGAACCGGACGTCGTCCAGCTCCAGATCGAGGGGAACAAGTCGCTGATCTACAGCCAGATCACCGCGCTGCTCTTCGAGGACGAGATCATCTACGAGCCGGGCGGGCGCATCGCCTACGTCGACGACGACAGCCGCGTCAGCCACGACGGCGAGGGCTTCGTGGTCGACCCGGAGATCTACGACCTGCCGACACAAGGTGACATCCAGGGGGTCGAGATCACCGGCGCCCAGGGCTTCGAGTTCGTCGTCCACGACGAGCACACCGGACCCGTCTACAACGGCGGGATGACGATCGAGGCGACCTTCGGCAACGTCGGGGGGATCTCACCGAACTCGCTGGCGACGCTCACCCTCGAGTACTGCGGGCGCACCGACGACCGCATGACGCACCAGCACGC
>CAZADJ010000258.1:1851-3651 GCA_964483845.1 uncultured Actinomycetota bacterium
CGCTCACCCTCGAGTACTGCGGGCGCACCGACGACCGCATGACGCACCAGCACGCGCACGAGGTCGGTGCGATGGACGAGCACGATCACGAGGACGGTGAGCACTGTGAGGAGATCGCGAGCTACTTCAACCAGAGCCCCATCTACCTGCAGGCCGGGGCGCAGATCGAGCTGAACCGGCCGGAGCAGGGCCTGTACCGCATCAGTTCGAACGCGGCTCGGACCGCCCCGACCAACTACCACGTCCGCTTCAGCCGCGACGACGCGATCCCTGGCTGGGACGATCACGAGCCTTACGACGTCTCTCGCACCGACTTCTTCCGCGAGCTGAACGACTACGTCGCCGACGGGGCGGACGAGCTCGTCGGGCTGTCGGTCGACGAGATCCTCGCCGACCCGGACGTCCTGCGCAGCTTCGACACCGTCGTCGCTGCCGACCGCTTCATGCCCGGGGGGGACGCCCGCAGCGACGAGGAACGTGTTGCCTACGCCGCGGCGTTCCGCACGTTCGTCGAGAACGGGGGCAACCTGGTGCTCACCGACGGAGCCCTGACGGCCCTCTCCGACGTCGCCGGTCTGCCGCAGGACGCCGTGAGCAGCGGGGCCTACTACGCCGGCTACATCGACTTCCACGACTGGGACCAGCCCACCTTCGATCGGCACCCGCTGACCGAGGAGATCGAGAAGGACGGCACGGCGAGCGGTCGCCAGACCCTGCAGGGCACCGCCTACCACAACCGGCGCCAGACCTACGAGCCGGTCCCCATCGGCTACCTCGTCGGCGGACCGAGCACGTGCACGTCGGGGTGCGACGCCCCGAACTGGGTGGTCGACCGTGCCGCCTGGGATGACGCGGGCGGACTCACCCTCGGCCGGACCTTCGTGCGTCCCGGTCCCGACGGGGGCAGCGGGTGGGACGGCGTCTCGCTCGGTGAGCTCGAGGTCAGCGAGGGCGTCGTCCGGATCATCGGTGGGCTGCTCCCCGAGCCGACGCAGGACAACTTCCACCCCTACGGGCTGAGCGCCCATGCGCTGACCTACACCGGCTACCAGGTGTTCGAGAACGCCACGACCCACGAGAACCCGAACCGCCGCGAGCCGGTCGACCCGGACCCGGACCCCGGTGACGCCGACGTGACGCTCACGTGTCTCGACTGCGCGATCGAGGTGCGGGCCGGTGAGTCCGGCGACGCGGCGCTCGAAGCCGCCAACACCGGGGATGCGGAGGCCGAGGTGTCCTTCGACGTCACGTCGCTGCCGGACGGCTGGCAGGCGACGGTCGAGCCGCGCGCGACCACCCTGGGAGCAGACGGCAGCGAGGAGTTGATGCTCACGGTCGAGGTTCCGAACAACGCCCGCGCGGGTACCTACGAGGTCGAGGTCACCGTCTCATCCGACGGGGAGGAGCACGACACCGCCACCGTGGACGTGGAGGTGGTGCGTGGTCGGCCGTCGGATGCGGGGCCGCCGGGCGGTCGCGGTGCGGTGGCCGCGGTGGCCGACGGCTTCCCAGCCGGCGTGACCGGTCTCGCCTTGCTCCTCGGTCTCGCCGTCGGGCTCGCCACCGTCGGTGCGAGGCGCCGTCGCGCCGGCGGGTGAGCCCAGACACGCGAGGTCGGGGGCGTCAGATCACGCGCAGCACCCCGAGTCCGGTGAGCACGAGCCCGCCGATCACCACGATCACCGAGCTGGCCACCGGCACCACCGACGCGATCCGACGTAGCCGCGGACTGCGCCGCTGCCGATCGGCGAGCACGTCGCGGCCGCGGATCGCGAGCCAGCCGACCCCGGCGATCGTGGC
>CAZADJ010000259.1:0-3616 GCA_964483845.1 uncultured Actinomycetota bacterium
TCCTCATGCACCGTGGCACCGGCGGTGGCCTGTCCGACATGTTCGGGGGCGGCGGTATGAGCCACCTGCAGGGCTCGGCCATCGTCGAGCGGAACCTGACCAGGATCACGGTCTTCGTCGCGGTCTCCTTCGGCGTCACGACCATCCTCCTGGGCCTCAGACTCTGACCGGAGCCCTCCCGCCACACGTGCCGGTGCCGAGGGGATCGACTCCGCTCAACCGCACGGGGACGCACCGCTGCCCCCCCGTCCGCGCGACCCTCCTCCTGGTCGGTGCGCTGCTCCTCGTGGCGTGCTCCCCGGAGGGGGCCCTGGACGGGACCGACGAGACCCCCGAGCCGGCCGCGCGAGCCACGCCGACGACGACCCCCGGCGTGCTGTACGCCTTCGCGCGCCAGCCCTCCGCGATCACCCCGGCCGCGGCGGTCGAGGCCGACGACGTCATGATCGTCGATCAGCTCTTCGACGGCCTGACCGCGGTCGGCGCCGACCTGGAGGTCGTCCCGGCCGTCGCACGCGAGTGGGAGACCGACGAGGACGCCGTCGTCCACACCTTCCACCTCCGCGAGGACGCGACCTTCCACGACGGCAGCCCGGTCACCGCCGACTCGTTCGTGCGTGCCTGGGAACGGATCGCCGACCGGGGTGCGGACCCACCGTCGGCCGCGCACCACCTGCTCGACGTGGTCGAGGGGATCGGTGCGGCACGGGAGGGCGAGCCCCTGTCCGGCGCGGAGGCGCTCGACGAGCACACCCTCCGCGTCACCTTGAACCGCCCCTTCGCGGAGCTCCCGGCGCTCGTCTCGCACCCCGCGCTGGCGCCGCTGCCGGACGCCGCAGCGACGGCGATCGACTTCGACCGCATGCCGATCGGCAACGGGCCGTTCCAGATGGTCGAGCAGTGGCAACCGGGACAGTTCGTGCGCATGGAACCGTTCGCCGAGCACCCGGACGCGAACACGACGCTGGACCAGCTCGTGTTCCGCATCTACGAGGGCGAGGCGGCCGCGGAGGACGCCTACGAGGATTTCGGACGGGGGCGGCTGCACCTGGCACCGGTCCCGGATGCCGAGCTGCGGGAGGCCGTCGCAGCCTACGGGACGGCCGCCGGCGGCGCGGGGCCCGGGGTGGTGCGTGGCGAGCGGCTGATGACGGTCTACTACGCCTTCAACGTCGAGACCCCGCCGTTCGACGATCCAGCCGTCCGGCGGGCCGTCGCCAGGTCGATCGATCGCGACGCGGTCGTTGAAGCGACCGACCCCGAGACACGCGCCGCGGCGACGTCCCTCGTCCCCCGCGTGCTGCCTGGTTACGAGCCCGCGGCGTGCGGGGTCTGTGGACACGACCCGGAGGAGGCGCGGCGGATCATCGAGGAGAACGAGATCGAGCTGGAGCCCTTCACGCTCACCGTCCACGACGGCGGCGATCACCCACAGGCGGCCGAGCAGGTCCGGCGGGACGTCGAGGCGGCGCTGGGCGAGGGGATGCTGCAGATCCGGACGCTGACACCCGCCGAGTGGCTCGAGGAGATCCGCGGCGGGGAGACCGGGTTCTTCCTGTCCGGGTGGATCGCGGAGTACCCGTCCCCGGGGGCGTTCCTCGATCCGCTGCTGCACCCGTCGCGGATCGGCGTCGACAACCTCAGCCGCTACGCGGATCCCGAGGTGAGCGACTGGCTGGAGGAGGCGCGTGCGACCGTCGACCGGGCGGAGCGCTACGACCTGTACGGCCGGGTCGAGGAGCGGGTGCTGGAGGATGCGCCACTCATCCCGCTCTACCGCTACCGCCACGCGAGGGTCGTCTCCGACCGGGCTCCCGGGGTCGTGATCGATCCCACCGGGCACCTGGACCTGACCGACGTGGTGCTGACGGAGGAGGACTGACGTGCCCGGCGCCCACCGGCCCGCGGTGGGGCCGCCGCTCCCCGTCCTCGCGGTCGTCGTGGCGCTGGCCCTGGCCGCCATCGTGCCGCCGTTCAGCACGCCGGGAGCGTCGCACGCACAGCCCGGACGCGCCCTGCGGGTGGCGTACGCCGAGGAGCCGGTGGCGTGGCACCCGGCGCTCTCCGAGCTCCCGGCCACCGCCGACCTCGCGGCCCTGTGGGGCCTCCCGCTGTTCCGCTACGACCACGCCGGTCAGGTCCGACCGGCGCTCGCCACCGGGACCCGGGTCGAGCCCGGTGCCGAGGGGGACGCGTGGGTGGTCGAGGTGGACCTGCGCGGCGGTCGGTGGAGCGACGGCGAGCCGGTGGTCGCCGCGGACGTCGTCGCGACGGTGGAAGCCCTGCTCGACGAGCCGGGCGGGCAGCGACTGCTCGGCCCCCTGAACGGGGTCGAGGCCGTCGGCGATGCGACCGTGCGGTTCACGTTCGACGGACCGTACGGACGCTGGACCGACGTGCTCGCCGGTGGCTGGTCCGTGCTCCCCGCCCACGTCCTCGACGACGGCGGGTTGGAGGCCTACGCCGGCGGGGTGCCGGTCAGCGGCGGTCCCTTCGCGCTGGATTCCCACGATCCTGGGCTCCGGGCGGTGTTCACACGGCACGCCGACGGTCCGCTCGGCGATCCGGCCCTGGACCGTATCGAGGTGTACTTCACCCCGTCGTACGAGACCGCGCTCGGTCTGATCGACGACCGTCGGGTCGACGCCGCGTTCGGCTACCTCACCCCGAACCCCGAGGCGCGGGCCGGACGGGTCCCGGAGGTCACCGCCGCGGCCCCGCTCGGCGGGACGTGGACGCGGCTGCGCCTGGAGCCCGACGGTCGGCTGGACGGGGACCAGCGCCGCGCGGTCCGGGACGCGATCGGCGTGGAGGCGTTCGTGGACGGCCTGCTCGGCGGTCACGGCGAGGCGATGACCGGCGCGGCGCCGGGCGTGAGCGGGCCGTGGAGCACCGAGCGCGGGTCCGGAGCGGAGCTCGGTGGCGTCACCGTGGAGGTGTTGATGCGGGGACGGCAGGCGGTGACCGGGGTGTCGGGGCGTCTGCTCCGGCGTGACATCGGCCTGGCCGGGGCAGACGTCGAGCTGCTCCGCCTGGACCTGGACGAGGACATCGACCGTCAGCCGGACATCGCGTTCGAGGTGCGGCGGGACGGGCCGCGACCTCCGCTGGCGGACCGTGTCCCCGCGGAAGGGTCCGGGGTGGTGCGATCGATCCTCGAGGAGGCGGACGCGTCCGGTGTCGTCACCTCGCGGGAGTGGCGGGACGCGCAGCTCGCGCTCCACGAGGCCGCGTGGGAGCGGCCCCTGTACCGCGTCGCGGTGGCGCACGCCTGGCGGATCGAGCTCGAGGGCGTGCGCGCATCGAGCTGGCCCGGGATCGCGTTCTGGGACGTCGTCTCCTGGAGCTGGGGGGAGGACGGACCGCCGGAGCAGGTCCCGACGATGGGCGAGTAGTCGCGACGGAGGGGGCTCCGGTGGCTCGTCGCGCGGGTTCGGCCGTCGACCGGCACGGGGTCGCCCACCGTCGCATCGCCCCCGACCGGGCGGTACGCTACGGGCCCCGCCGGCTCCGGCGGGGACACACGCGAGAGTGGCGGAATTGGCAGACGCGCACGGTTGAGGGCCGTGTCCCCGTAACCGGGGGTGGGGGTTCAAGTCCCCCCTCTCGCACTGGA
>CAZADJ010000260.1:0-1925 GCA_964483845.1 uncultured Actinomycetota bacterium
GTCGGGCCCTGATCCACGCGATGTCGTCGGAGGTGGTCTCGGCGGCGGCGCGGGAACCGGGTCAGGAGCTGCAGCTGGTGGTCGGCTTCGTGGACCTCGTCGGCTACACGGCCCTGTCGGCCCGGGTCGACCCGGCCGGGCTCGACCAGGTGCTGGACGACTTCGAGCAGCGTGTTCTCGACGTCGTCGGCGCCACCGATCGGGTCACGCTCGTGAAGTTCCTCGGTGACGCGGCGATGTTCGTCGCGACCGAGGCGGCGTCGATCGCCGACCTGCTGCTCCGTCTCGTCGAGCCGGTCGAGGAGCTGCGCGACGCACCGATGCGGGCCGGGATGGCGCGGGGCCCGACGCTGGTGCGCGAGGGGGACTACTTCGGCCCCGCCGTCAACCGCGCCGCGCGGCTCACCGACCGGTCGCGGCCGTGGTCGCTGCTGGCCGACGCGGACATGGACGAGGACCTCGGCGGATCGTTCACCACGACGCGGATCCGACCGATCCACATCCGCGGCGTCGGGCTGACCCGACCGATCGCCGTCTCGCGACCGGAGGACGCCTGAGAACCGGTGGACGCCTGCGGCCTACCATGGGGCCACGCGAGGAAGGGCCAGGATGGGCAAGGGACACGGTGACCGGCTCAGCGCCCTCGACGCGACCTTCCTGCGGCTCGAGACACCCACCGAGCACATGCACACCGGCGGGCTGTTCATCTTCGAGTCGCCCGCCGACGACGAGTTCGACTTCTCGCGCTTCCTCGACCTCGTCCAGTCCCGGCTGCACCTCGTGCCACGGTTCCGACAGAAGCTGGCCGAGACACCGTTCGGCATCTCCACCCCGATGTGGATCGACGACCGGCACTTCGACATCGCCTACCACGTGCGGCACGCGGCGCTGCCGCGACCCGGCCGCATCGACCAGCTGACCGAGTACGTCTGCCGCATCATGAGCCGTCAGCTGGACCGGGGCCGCCCGCTGTGGGAGCTCTACGTGATCGAGGGCCTCGAGGACGACCGCGTGGCCTACCTCGGCAAGACCCACCACGCCATGATCGACGGGGTCACCGGGATCGACATCGCGACGCTCCTGCTCGACGCCGATCGCGACCAGGGGGAGATCCCGCCGCCGCGGCCGTGGCACCCGTCGGCGGCGCCGAGCGACGTCGGGCGCACCGTCTCGGCGCTCCGCGAGGCGGCCGGAAGCCCGCGGGCGCTGCTGCGCAGCGTCCGTCGCCTGCGGGACACCGGTGCGGGTCGTCTCCTCGAACGGATCGGACAGGTGGGAGAGGGCCTCTTCTCGATGGCGACGACCGTCGGTCCGGCACCGCCGAGCCCGCTGAACCGACGCAACGGCGCGTTCCGCCGCTACGCGATCCAGCGCGTCCCGCTGGACGAGGTGAAGCACGTGAAGGACGCCTTCGGGACCACCGTGAACGACGTCGTGCTCGCGATCGTCGGCGACGCGGTCGGCCGCTTCCTCCGTGGCCGTGGCGAGGCGACCCAGGGGCTGGAGATGCGCGTGATGGTCCCGGTCTCGGTGCGAACCGACGGCGACGAGACGCTGTTCGGCAACCGTGTCTCGTCGGTCTTCGTCCCGCTCCCGGTCGACGAGATGGATCCCGCCGAGCGCCTGCAGGTGGTCCACGAGTCGATGAAGGACGTGAAGGACCACAAGCAGGCCGTCGGCGCCGAGTTCCTCGTCGGTCTCTCGGCGTACGCGCCTCCGACGCTGCACGGGATGGCCGCACGCCTGGCCGCCCGGACGCGCCTGTACAACTTCGTGGTCACCAACGTCCCCGGGCCGCAGCTGCCGCTGTACTCGATGGGGATGCGCATGCTCGGGGCGTTCCCGATCATCCCGTTGCCGCAGAACCACTCGTTCGCGGTGGGGGTCACCTCGATCGACGGGTGGTTGAACTTCGGCTTCGTCGG
>CAZADJ010000260.1:2025-3588 GCA_964483845.1 uncultured Actinomycetota bacterium
TCCTGGCCAGCTCCGAGGCGTCGTCGCGGAGCTCGGCGAGGTCACCGAGCAGCCCGACGTCCAGCGACTCCGCGGTCGCGTCCACCACGGCGGCCTGGAAGCCGAACGGGTCCTCCTCGCCGTAGGTGTCGCGGAGCCGTTCGTTGTACTCCTCGATCTCCTCCTCGGAGAGGAGCTCGATCGCCTCCTCGGCGAACTCGGCGTTCGCGTCGATGTAGGCGAGGTAGGCATCGGCGATCGCGGTCAGCCCCGGGACCTCGGCGGCGACCTCTGCGGCGTCGCGGTAGTCCTCCAGGACCTCGAGCTCCTCCTGCCACTGCGCCTGGAGCTCGTCCGGGTCGACGGTGTCGGGCTGGCCCTCGACCGTCTCCACGTACCGGTCGGCCTGCTCGCGGAGCGCGATCAGGGCCTCGGCCCAGCCGTCGGCTTCGCCCGCGACATCGATGAACCGCTGCCCGAGCTCGCCGGCCTGCTCCTGGTCGTCAGCGAGCTGTTCGAGCTCCGGTTCGAGCACCCGTCGCTCGGCCATCTCGGGGATCTCGGGCAGCTGCGCCTCGGCCAGTTCCTGTAGCCGGCGGCCCTGCTCGCTCATCGCGGCCTGCTGCAGCTCGCGGTCGGTCGTGAGTTCATCGTCGCTGCGGTCGGAGACGGTCAGGTGCTCCTGCAGGGTGAGGTGCAGCTGCGCCGTCGCGTCACCACCGGCGCTGGTGGCGTCCGCGAGCGCCTCGTAGCGGTCCGCGATCGCGGCCCGGACCTCGGCGTTCGCGGCGGCGACCTCGGCGGCGCGCTCCTCGCGCCACTGCAGGTACAGCCAGGCGCCGGTACCGGCTCCGATCACGAGCACGGCGACCACGGCCAGGATGATGGCGCGACGCACGTGTTGCCTCCGACGTGATCGGGAGGTGGGACGGGCGCTCAGGCTACCGTTGCGACCGTCGGTCTTCCGGGGAGGTGGACGTGGGCGAGCTCGACGGGGAGCGACCCGTCCTCCGCGTGGAGCGGCTCGACGACGACGTCCCGTTGCCGCGGTACGCGCACCCCGGGGACGCGGGACTGGATCTCCACGCGGCCGAGGGGGTGACGGTCAGCCCACGGGAGCGTGTCGCGGTCGCGACGGGGCTGCGGGTGGCGATCCCCGACGGGTGGGTCGGGCTGGTGCACCCGCGGTCCGGGCTGGCGTTGCGCGAGGGACTCACGGTCGTGAACGCGCCGGGGACGATCGACGCCGGCTACCGGGGCGAGCTGAAGGTCCTGCTGGTGAACGTCGGTGAGGAACCGGTCGAGGTGGCCCGTGGGGACCGCGTCGCGCAGCTCCTGGTCCAGCGAGTCGGACGTGCGGAGATCCTCGAAGTGGATGCGCTCGACGACACATCCCGGGGTGCGGGTGGCCTCGGTTCGACCGGGGTGAGCGGGTGACTCCGACGGTGTCTTCGCCGATGTGGCTGCCGGGAGCGCTGCGGTAGGCTAGGCGGCCGACACGCGGACGTAGCTCAGCTGGTAGAGCACCACCTTGCCAAGGTGGGGGTCGCGGGTTCGAATCCCGTCGTCCGCTCTCCGCCAGAT
>CAZADJ010000261.1:0-3570 GCA_964483845.1 uncultured Actinomycetota bacterium
ACCTGACGAGAGGGGGCGTGACGATGGGTTCGGTACCGCGCAGTTCATCGGATGACCAGATGGGCCAGGTCCATCCGCTCCTGGGCGCCGACGGAGCCGAGAGCACCGACGGGCTCGACGAGCAGATCGAGGCCAGCGGGGAGAGCCTGCGCGCCATCGCCTCGGCGGGCGATGCTGGCGACAGCGTCACGCGGTTGCTGCGTGAGGTGCGCGAGCTCACGGCGTGGGCGTTGGCGCAGGGCGAGGAGGCGATCGACGATCTGCGCGCCGCCGCGGAGCGCGAAGCGGACGAGATGCGACAGACCGCCGAGTCGGAGGCGGAACGCATCGTCGCCGACGCCCGGGCGCGTGCCGAGGAGATCATCGACGAGGCCGAAACGGAGCGTGACCGCGTCCAGGGTGAGGTCCAGAGCGTGAGGGAGGCCATCCGTCGACTTCACGCGGATCGGGACGAGCTCGAGCATGAGATAGGGGAGCTGTCGGACACGCGGTCCGAAGCCGCCCAGGAGCTGGCCGCCCTGAAGCTGACGGTAGAGGCGCTGTTGGCCGACCTGTCCGGGATCCGATCCGAACGGTCCGCAGCCGAGGGTTGAGACGAGCTCCGGACGCACGACCTGGCCTGGACCGCGGGTTCCGCATGCGCGTGTTCACTCGCGCGCCGTGCCTTCCACGACGGCGGCGGCGCGGAGCAGCGTCGGCTCGGACCACCACCTGCCGACGAGCTGCAGCCCGACCGGCAGCCCGTCGGCGGTCGGACCGACCGGGACCGAGATGGCCGGGGTCGCCGCGAGGTTCCAGATCGAGGTGAGCCGCGTCAGCGCCGGCGTCACCTCCTCGTCGCCGTCGTCCCATCCGATGTGCTCCGTCCCGACCGGCGGCGGGGGGAACGCCAGGGTCGGGCAGGCGATCAGGGTGCCGTCGGCCAGCAGCTCGTCGAGCGCGACGATCCAGCGCCGGCGCGCATCGAGCGCGTGGACCACGTCCACCGCACCCAGGCTCGCGGCGCGCTCGAGGCGGGCGCGGATGTCGGCGCCGTAGCGGTCCGGGTCCGTCGAGAACCACTCCCGGTGGACGGCCAGCGCGTGGGCGGCGAGCAGCACCCCCTGCGCGCGCCGCGCCTCGGCGTGGCCCTCGAGCCGGACCTCCTCGACGGTCGCACCGGCGGCCTCCAGCGCGTCCACCCCCGACTCGCACGCCGCTCGGACGTGCGGATGGACGCGGGTGGCCCACAGCTCGCCGGGCAGGAGCACGGTGAGGCGGCGCGCCTCGGGCTCGACGACCGGGCCCTCCCAGCCGCCGGCCGCGGCCCGCCAGATGGTCGGCCAGCTCCCGTCCGTGAGGTCGGCGAGCGACCAGCCCTCCGGCGGCTCCCGGCTGACCGGGTCGCCACCGTCGCGACCGACCACGGCGGCCAGCAGCAGTGCGGCGTCCGCGGTGGACCGCGCCAGCGGGCCGACGGTGTCCTGCAGCCAGGACAGGGGCAGCACCCCGGTGGTCGGGACCGCGCCGCGGGTGGTCTTCAGGCCGACCACCCCGCAGCACGCGGCCGGTATGCGCACGGACCCGCCGGTGTCGGTCCCGAGCGACGCGCTCACCGACCCGGCAGCGACGGCCGCCGCCGAGCCGCTCGACGACCCGCCCGGGATGCGTCCCGGGGCGGTCGGGTTCTCGGGGCTGCCGGTGTGCGGGTTCTCGCCGGTGACGCCGAAGGCGACCTCGTGGAGGTTGGCGGTGCCGATCTGGATCATCCCGGCCCGGCGTGCGCGGTCGACCGCGACCGCGTCCCGCCCCGGCCGCGCGCCCGACACCTCGTCGCCGGTGCCGGTGATCGCCGCGGCGAGCGCGGCGTTGCCGTAGGTCGTTGGCATGGTCGCCGTGTCGAACAGGTCCTTGTGCGCGACCGGAGCGCCGGCGAGCGGCGGGCGCTCCCCGTCGGCCAGGCGCTCCTCGAGGTCGGCGGCCTCCGCGGCGGCGACGTCGCCGTCGACGACGAGCAGCGCGTGCGCGGGTGCGGCCTCAGCGCGGGTGACCGCGGCGGCGGCGAGCTCGCGCGGAGCCACGTCGCCGGCGTGGACCGCGGCGACGATCTCGCGGATCGCGCCGTCCAGCAGCCGCTCGATGTCGTCCGTCACCACCGTCGCTCCGATCACGAGACCGGACGTCGGTGCATGGTGCCGGAAGTCCACAACGGTGCGCTCGGCAGCGCCCGCGAGCGACGTCGCCGGGTATGGTTCGCGGCGGGGGACAGCGTCAGGAGGAACCCATGCGCATCGCCGTCATCGGCGTCGGCCACGTCGGTCTGGTCACGGCGGCCTGCGCCGCCCACTGGGGCCACGACGTCGTCGGCATGGACGACGACGACGCCAAGATCGAGACGCTGGTCTCCGGTGACGTCCCGTTCCACGAGCCCGACCTCCCCGAGCTGATCGCGGCGGGGGTCGAAGCCGGACGGCTCCGCTTCACCGGCGACCTCGCCGAGGCGCTCGACGGCGCGGAGGTCGCGTTCGTCTGCGTCGGCACCCCGTCGCTGCCCGGGGGTGCCCCGAACCTCAGCTACGTCGAGCGGGTCGGTCGCGAGGCCGCGTCGACCGCCGCCGACGACCTGGTGCTGGTGGAGAAGTCCACCGTCCCCGCCCACACCGGGCAGCGCCTCGAGCAGGTGATCGCCCGCGAGCAGGCCCGCGCCGGCACCACGGCGACCATCGCGGTCGCCTCCAACCCGGAGTTCCTGCGCGAGGGGAGCGCCGTCCACGACACGCTCCACCCCGACCGCATCGTCGTCGGCACCGGCTCGGAGCGCGCCGCCGCCGTGCTGCGTGAGGTCTACGCGCCGCTCCTCGAGGAGGACGACGTCCCGCTCGTCGAGACCGACCTGAACACCGCCGAGATGATCAAGCACGCCTCCAACGCCTTCCTCGCGACGCGCATCTCGTTCATCAACGCGGTCGCCCGGGTCTGCGAGGAGGTCGGCGCGGACGTCGACACGGTCGCCGAGGGGATGGGGCACGACCACCGCATCGGGCCGCACTTCCTGCGCGCCGGGCTCGGCTACGGCGGGAGTTGCTTCCCCAAGGATGTGGACGCGTTCATCCACCTGGCGCGCAGCGTCGGCCGCGACTTCCGCATCCTCGAGGAGGTGCGGGCGGTGAACGAGGAGATGCGTCGCCTGATCCTCGACAAGCTGCGCTCGGAGCTGTGGCACCTCGAGGGCAAGACGGTCGCGCTCCTGGGCGCGGCGTTCAAGCCCGGCACCGACGATCTGCGTAGCGCACCGGCGATCTGGCTCGCGCAGCAGCTGCTCGACGACGGGGCGCACGTGCGCATCTACGACCCGGTCGCCCTCCCGAACGTCAAGCGGGAGCTGCCCGACGCCGAGCTGGTCGACGACCCGCTCGCCGCCTGCCAGGAGGCGCACGCGGCGGTCGTGTGCACCGAGTGGGACGAGGTGAAGCAGCTGTCGCCCGGGGACCTCGTCGCCGCGCTCGCCTACCCGATCGTCGTCGACGGGCGCAACGCCCTGGACCGCGACGCGATGGCCGCCGCCGGGATCCACTACCACGGCATCGGCCG